>CAYZQX010000322.1:0-5145 GCA_964480615.1 uncultured Chitinophagales bacterium
CGGTCTGCATTACAACTGATAAAATAGCCACCACTTGCAGCGAGATCACCCATAGAAACGACGACAGGTTTACCCGATGCCTTAATGCGCTCTATTTCGCGCAACATTACATCCGAAGCTAATCCACTTCCACCAGGGGAATTGACTCTCAAAACCACCGCCTTTACATTCTCGTCTTTCTCTATATCACTAAAGATTTTGGCATATTTTTCTGATCCTATATTGTCATCAGTCCCTTTGCCATCCACAATGTCACCCTCTGTAGTCACAAGGGCAATTTTATTTTTATGATACTTAGTTTCTGCGGCAACTGACTTATAATATTTACTTAGACTCAATAAGTTTAAATCATCTTCTTTATTGATACCTATATTTGTTTTTATAACATCTATTACTTGATCATAGAAAAACAAATCATCCACTAATCCTAATGATTTTGCATCCTCGATTTGTCTTACCTTAAAATTTTGAATAATATCCTCCACTTGCTCGGTTGACAATTTTCTATCAGCCGCTATATTTCCCACCAGTGATTTATGAAAATCATTCAATAGTTCTTGTACTTGGATCTTATTTTCATCGCTCATATCTTTTCTGCGAAAGGGCTCGGTAGCACTCTTGAATTTACCTGCGTAAAAAATCTGAGGCTCGATACCTAACTTGTCCAGCGTTCCTTTATAAAATCCCACTTCCGATGCAAATCCTTTGAGTTCCATAAGGCCAGATGGATTCACATATATTTTATCAGCTACAGCTGCAAGGTAATAGGATTTTTGTGTGAGTATTTCACCATAGGCAATAATAAATTTCCCCGACTCTTTAAATGTCTTAAGTTTATCTCTCAGTGCTTCTAAGGTAGCTAAGCGCATATCGGCACCCTTTAAGTCTAGGAATATGCCCTTAATGTTGTCATCAGTCTTGGCGTTATCAATGGTTTTAAATAGATCGTAAAGACCGATCTGGTCCTTAGTGCCTGTGATTTTATTGAATGGATCTTCCTTGGTTCGCTCACCCACTGGGCCATCGAATTTAGCAACGAGGACTGTATTTGTTTTCACTGACACTGTCTCCTCCTTGGAGAGCGCACCCACAATCCCTGCCATTATCAACATTGAAATTAAGCCGAATAATAACAAGCCTACAATTACCGCTAAAACAAATTTAAAAAACTGACGCATAGTATTTGAATAAAAAAAATGAATTTTGCAGGACAAAAATAATCCTTTTGAATTTATTAAACGAAAAAATAGCGGTTGTATTGGGGTCAAATATTGGTGATCGACAGAAATACCTAGAAAATGCCAAGACAATGATCGAAATATATGTAGGGCATATAGCTGCTGCTTCAAGTCATTATGAGACGGAGGCATGGGGTAAATTAGATGAACCTGCCTATATCAACCAGGTTCTACTGATTGCAACCCATCTTCCATCAGGCTATATATTGAATAGAACTCAATACATAGAACAACATTTGAATCGCCAAAGGAAAGTAAAATGGGGTGCAAGGACTATTGATATCGACCTATTATTTATGTCTGATGAGGTTGTCCAAACACCATACTTGCAAATCCCACATCCACACATTGCCGATAGGAGATTTGTATTAGAACCATTATGCGAGCTTATTCCTAACTATGTACATCCAGTAGAAAATAAGCCAATTCATTTGTTATTAGCAGAATGTAAGGATATGCTTAGTGTAAAAAAAATTCATTGAAATAGTTTGAAATTTAGTCAAGGATAAAATGATGATTCTATTATAGATGAAGCTATTTTTCTAGGTTATCGAAATTCGCGATAGGGATCACAGCGGTTACCCCACAGCGACGCAGGAGCGAGGAGTAAAAGCGAAGAGCCCGGGCCTGTAAGGCATCGCCAAAATAACAATATTGAGTTATTGAGTAAACTCTAATCAGTAAATAACAATAGAACGGCTGAGCATATAACTAACGAATCAATGTCAGATTTCCTTGATAGGTTTTTGGTGTATCTTGTAGAAAATAAGTGTATGTAATAGATACCACATAAACTTCTATATCCAATTCTCTACCCCTATAAGTACCATCCCATTTTTTGTCAGGATCATTAGTATAAAAAACCATGGTTCCCCATCGATTATAAACCCTCATTTCAAATGAATTAATACCCGTAGCTACAACGCCAAATCCATCATTGAAGCCATCATTATTAGGTGAAAAAGCTGTGGGAACATAAAGGAATTGATCAGTAATTACATCAATAGGCACGATGGCTGGTTCCGCACATTCATCAGAGGATGTAACTGTATATACGATATCATCAGTAGGTGAAGCCCATACTTGATCGCAGTTATAACAAGATATGTCAGTGTTAGGTGTCCAATAATAGCCATTGCCTCCACTTGCTACTAATAAGGTACTGTCCCCTAATTCAATTTCTAAATCACCAGTTACAACAATATGATTAGTAGGCAAAATATGCAAGATTAATGAATCGGCAATAATTTCTCCACAGAGATCAGTTGTCTGTAGTGTTAAAACTACTTCTTCTTCATTATGCAAATAATTATACGCTGTATTCAGCAAATTAGGTGATAGTAATACACCGCCACCACCACTCCAGTAAGATGATGAGGTATTGATGACCGAACCATTGAGCATAACATTTTCGCCTGAACATATAGTTATATCGTCTCCTGCATTGACAATCGGTGGTGGTGAAATATTTACTGTTGTAATTAAGGTATCAATACAGGGAAGCATACCTACTACATAAGATAACTCATAAGTTCCTGGCGCTAATAGTGAAGGGTCAACCACATCTTGCTGGTCAATAAAATTCTCTGCTAACCAATATCCATTGTGATCACCTACTATTAAATTGTCAAGGTCAAGTATTGGAGAGGAATTGCAAAGTTCTATATCCAGCAAGCTAGTATTAGGCACTGAAATAATTTCGACGTTTTGAGTCAATGAAGTGTCGCACTGAGCCGTACCAACAGTGTAGGTTATAGCATATAGCCCTGGTGCTAATCCTGTAGTATTGAATATATTATTAGCAATATTCGTTCCTGAAAAATTACCATTTATATTGCCTAAAATACAAGTATCTAAATTTACCATTTCAGTACCGGCACAAACTTCAAAGGTATTCCAATTAGGATCTAGCATTTCCTCAAAGCTAATATTTTGCATTGCATTGAGTGTGCATACAATTGTATCTAATTCAAAATTAACGGTATAATTTATTTCATAGGTTCCATTGATCGTAGGATGGAACAAGCTATCGACAATATAATTCCCAGTGGTTGAATCTTGTTCATACCAAGATCCACCAAGTGGGTTGGGCGACAGGCTGTTGAGGTTCAATGGCAATTCCGAAGGACAGACAGAAGTTGGGGCTAAGAATGAAGGTGTGACAGCTTCCACAACCACAACGGTGGTAGTTACAGGATCGGTACAAGATTCACTATCGCTTGTAAAGGTATAAGCATGTTCACCTATAGGCAGTCCAGCAATGGTTAAGATATTGCTACTGAGATTAGCCATATTAGATGTAGTACTCCACTGGCCTGTCTCACTCGATGACTGAATAAGCGTGTTGAGGTCAATAGGCTCCTCATTGCTACACACAGCAATGTCATCCAGAATGATTGGTTCTGATGATTCTATGGTAATAATAATTGTACTATCAAGAACGCAAGGAAATGTGCCATTGGTATAAGTAATTTCAAAGTCCCCAGCCTCGATGAGTTCACTAAAGAGTAATCCCTCAGAGCTAACCACATTAGGAAGACTAGCAGACCATGTGCCACCCTGACTAAGAGGATCTAAATAATTAGATAAGTCAATATTATAACTTGATTCACATATTGTTATAGGCACCGACCAATTCACATTATTAATACTTTGAATATACACTTGTGTAGTTGCTTCTGCGGAACAATTGCCAATGCTAACATTATAGGTCACCTCCCAACTCTGATCAGGAGCTAACAAAGCAGTATTGAGGTATCTGCCATCAACTACCCATGCGTCTGGTGACCACACGCCTGTCGTATCTCCATCAAGTATTAGCTGATTGAGGTCATATATTGTATCGGTTTTGCATATTGTTGTATTCGTTAACGTAGGACTATCAATGGGATTTACAACTATCTCTTGCCCTAGGGAATCACTGCATACATCATTATCAGAGACAAAATTGACATAATAAGTATTAGGGGTAGTTGTAGTAAAAATACCGTTACTGAGTTCGCCATTGATGTACCAAGCACCTGATAAGTTATTGAGCAAGAGGTCATCTAAAATAATATCATCATCGCCTTGACAAATTGGTGAAGGATTTTCCCACTCTATGGGTAAACTACTGATGGCGTTCACTTGTACACTATCCTTTAGCTCACAGGCCCCTTGACCTACACTGTAATAGATGGAATAATCTTGCCCACCAGACAAATTAATTGGATTTAAAATGCCATCAATCAATACATTGTCAGGGCTATCGAGGTACCAAGTACCGCCAGGTGTTCCAGTGGTAAGCAAACTATTGAGTTGTATTGTATCAGCCCCAGTACATAAAGTTAGTGGTATATCAAAACCAGCATCAACAGTTGGAGCTACCACTAATTCAAAATTAGCATTGGTCGCACAAGGACCATAGGAATAGTTTATTTCATAGGTACCAGGCGCTAGTGGATTGCCTTGTGGATTAAATACATTGCCTACCACTTGATCACCAGACCATTGCCCTTGTATATTGTGCAATATAAATTCAAACAATAAAGAATCATTTTCAAAATGTCCCGTTAAGTCATCGTAATTAGAAAGATCAAATTCAAGTAGTGAATCCAGTACAAGACTTGCCATAGATCCACTACACAATAAAGTGTCTTTAAATGTGGTAGGGATTGTGTTTATTACAAACACTTTTGATACCCCTATTTGTGTACAGGTGCCATAGCCCGCTTGATAATTAATGTCATAGCCAGCCCCTCCTACTGTTCCACCTAAAGGTGGATTAAACAAGGAATCGTCCACAATCCAAGGGCCTCCTAGAAATACCCCACCTGGACTACCAGTAACCAATGTGTGTAGAGGAAACATCCCAGAACCATTGCAAATAATAGTATCATTTAATGTAGGGCTTGCTTCATAACTAACT
>CAYZQX010000323.1:0-5141 GCA_964480615.1 uncultured Chitinophagales bacterium
TATGTCAGTATAAAAAATGCCGTTTTTAGTTGCTGATTTTCGTCTGTTGAGGGGGTCAACATGCTCCAGTATATACAGTCCTACAATTATTTTGATTACTGGCGTTATTATTACTATTTTAATTTGCTAGTTAACTCGGCTACTCTATACTTGATTATACGTTTTATAATAGATATAGGAAAGGGTTGATTATGTGGAAACTGCACGGAGCCTTTGCCTTGTTTATAGGTTGATAGCAATGCTGCAAATTCTTCATGAGCTTCGGGCAGTGCATATAGTCCAATATGATTTTTAAATCCTGCGAAATAAATTAGTGGTTTGCCATTGAGCTTGTAAGCAGGCATTTGGTATGCAATAGATTCTACTGCTTTAGGTGCGAATTCGAGTATCGCATTGCGCACGAGATTTAAGCGTTCTTGAACAGCGGGTGGGAATTCAGTGATGTATAACTCTATGGGGTTCATACTGATTGGGATTAATACAATGAACAAGAATGGTGCGATAGGAGATTGTTACTGCTATTAACTTGTCAGCCTAAAGCAACCCTGGTTTTCAAGCTATTGTTATTAGCGGTACATTTCTTTTTAGGATTAGTAAGAAAAAAAATTGCCCTAAATAGAATAATATTACTTAGGGCAAAAATGAACAATTGTCAATAATCTGTTCGATGAGTTGTATAATGGATTAGATCCACTTTTTTACTTTCTCCTCTAGTACAGGGCGAGGTGCTGCGCCAACTTGCTTATCCACTACAACTCCATCTTTAATAAATAAGATAGTAGGGATATTTCTTATTCCAAAGCGCTCAGCAACTCCTGGATTAAAATCCACATTCACCTTGCCTATATTCGCTTGTTGAGCGTAAGTAGAAGCAAGATCTTCCACTATAGGACCTACCATACGACAAGGGCCACACCATTCAGCCCAAAAATCTACCACCGTTAGTTTGCCGGTTTCTCCTGTGATTTGATCAAAATTTTGATCGGTAATTTCTAATGCCATTTTATATAAAAATTTAATAATTTATTATCTGTTTTTCCTCAGCTAAGGGCTAGGGTTACAAGCTCCTGGGCTTTGTAAGGAGCCCGCGGCAAGGATCGCAATGGTAGCCCGCAACGAGTGGCCACTGAGCTTGCGAAGGCAGCACTGGGCGTGAGGACTACAAATGGAGAGCCTGATCCGTAGGAGCCGCCATAATCTCCCTTTAGTTAGCTGATTGTGAAAATTATTTTCCGTTTTTCTTAACGCTAATTCTTGAATAATAGTTCACAATTATTTCAATTTATAATAAGTACCAGGCATTTTGTCCAGCCTACGCAAGAACTCGCGGTCGAAGCGGATCAGCCTTGTACCCGAAAAAAGGTTTACATCATAATCATTTGCGATGATGCGCACCTTGAATTTAATATTACCAGGATATTTTTTAGTGAGGTAATCTAACTCACTAATCAATTTTTCATCGATAAAGTTCAATTGAAGATGCAAATTAATTTCTGATATATCTTCCTTAAGGTCTTCAAGGAGTTTTACACTTTGTATTTTTAGATCGAAGTTAGGCGTGTCAGAGCCTCTCCATGCCTTATCTACATAGCGACCTTTGATATAAAGCAGGTTGCCCTTGTGAAACCAGCCACCATACTTTGCAAAATCCTCAGAAAATAAGCGGAGATTGAAATTGCTGTTGTAATCCTCTAGGACATATTGTCCAAACTTAGAGCCGGACTTAGAGTCGCGTATGATCTCAGAAGCGACTATGCAGGGAAACCGCAATTCTATTCCTGGCTTCAGGGTAATGTCAGCTAGAGTGGCATTAGACAGAAGATTGATTTCTTCCTTAAACTGATCGAGGGGATGACCGCTAATAAAAATGCCAGTTACCTCTTTTTCCCTGTGAATACTTTCTAGGAAATCCCAAGGTGTGACCCTAGGCAATGATGGTTCGGGCATTTCAATTTCTTCGCCGAGTTCTTCAAAAAGGCTCCCTTGGTTAGTCGCTTGGCGGTTTTGCATACCAGCACCATATTTAAGTGCAAGTTCGATTCCTGAAGGTTCACCTTCGATTTCTCCTTGAAAATATTGAGCGCGGTGCACATCGGGAAAGCTATCTAATGCACCTGCCATGGCGAGTGCCTCTAAACTTTTTTTGTTGACTGTTCGTGAGTTACAGCGCTTAGTGAGATTGAATATGGAGGTAAAAGGGCCATTCTTATCGCGTTCTTCGATAAGCGCATTGGTAGCTGACTCGCCGAGGCCTTTTATGGCACCGAGCGCAAAGCGTATATCGCCTTTCTTATTGACTGAAAATTTTACATAACTTTCATTTACATCAGGTAGTTGGGTGTTGATTCCAAGCCGTTTGCACTCCGACATAAAGAAAGTCACATTCTTGAGATCATTCATATAATGTGTCATCAGTGCAGCCATATATTCTGCTGGATAATGTGCCTTTAGGTAAGCGGTTTGAAATGCAATTACTGAATAGGCTGCGGCATGTGAGCGATTAAAACCATAATCGGCAAACCGCTGCATAAGATCGAATATTTCGCCAGCTACTTTTTCTGAAATGTTTTTTTGAGCAGCACCTTCCACGAAGATGGCCCTATTTTTTTCCATTTCTACCTTGTCTTTTTTACCCATGGCACGCCTTAGGTTGTCGGCTTTCCCTAATGAGTAACCTGCTAGGTCTTGCACGATTTGCATGATGTGTTCTTGATACACCATGATGCCGTAAGTATCAGCTAGAATGGGCTCAAGCAATGGATCTAGGTATTCGATTTTTTCTTTGCCATGCTTACGAGCTACGAAGGATGGAATATTATCCATAGGTCCTGGTCGGTAGAGGGCATTCATGGCAATTAGATCCTCCATATTGGTGGGTCTAAGATCGCGTAGGTACTTAGCCATACCGTCGCTTTCAAACTGGAATACCCCTACGGTATCACCGCGCTGAAAAAGTTCAAAGGTCTTGGTGTCATCGAGCGGAATGTTTTCTAAATCTATGGATATACCATGTCGCTTATTAATATTCAAGAGCGCATCTTTTATTACGGAGAGGGTCTTAAGGCCAAGGAAATCCATTTTGAGCATACCTGCTTTTTCCACAACACTTCCTTCGAACTGTGTCACATACATCTCTGTATCTTTGGAGGTGCATATCGGTATGTAATCGGTGATATCCCCAGGTGCGATGATGACTCCTGCCGCGTGTATGCCACGATGACGGACCGATCCTTCAAGCGCTTCTGCTAGTTTTAATGTCCTACCTGCTAGCCCTCCACCGGCCATCAATTTATTGAACTCAGGCACTTCCTGAAAAGCGGTTTTTAAGTCAGGTGCTTTTTCAGGTATTAGTTTTGAAATTCGGTCAACTTCAGGCAGCGGCATTTTGAGTACACGGCCTACATCTCTTATGGCACTGCGTGCAGCCATCGTTCCGTAGGTGATAATTTGTGCTACTTGTTCTTTGCCATATTTGGTAACTACATAGTCGATTACTTTTTGACGGCCTTCATCATCGAAATCAATATCAAAATCGGGATTGCTAGGGCGTTCTGGATTGAGGAATCGCTCAAACAGTAATTTGTATTTTAAGGGATCGATATTAGTAATATCCGTACAATAGGCTACACAAGATCCAGCACCAGAACCACGACCTGGGCCTACTTTCACACCAAGTTTTTTAGCAGCATCTATAAAGTCTTGAACGATAAGGAAATAACCAGGAAATTTTTTGGTTTCAATAATATTGAGCTCAAAGTTGAGGCGCTCTTCGATCTCCTGTGTGATGGAACCATATTTCCTTTTTGCTCCTTCAAAAGTTAAGTGACGCAAATAATCGGCTTCAGATTTAAAATGAGGGGGCACTTTAAAAAACGGAAAGATCACATCTTTTTCAAGCTTTAGATGTTCGATCTTATCGACTATTTCAATGGTATTATCGAGTGCAAATGGGACATCACTAAAAAGCTGTCCCATTTCTTTTTTTGTTTTGAGAAAAAACTGATTATTGGGAAACTTGAAGCGATTTTCATCTTCGATATCAGCACCAGTTTGTAGGCACAATAAGATGTCGTGCGGGTTGGAGTCTTCCATATTCACATAATGTGAATCATTGGTAGCGATTACTTTTACATTGTATTTATTAGCCCATTTTAGGAGTATTTGGTTTATGTCTTCTTGATCAAGACCTGTGCCATCTATGTTTTTTAGCTCGTGTCTTTGTAATTCGATGTAGTAGTCTTCTCCAAAAATATCTAACCATTCTTTAAATACTTTTTCGCCTTCAGCCTCCCCTTTCCGAAGAATGGTTTGTTGTACTTCACTACCTATACAGCAAGTGGTGGCGATGAGTCCAGTGGAATATTTCTTGATTACCGATTTGTCAACCCTTGGGAAATTGTGGTAAAAACCTTCGGTAAATCCTGTGCTACATATTTTTGATAAATTTTTATAACCCTCAGCATTTTTTGCTAGGAGCAATTGATGGTATCGCTGATCCCTAGCACCCCCTTTAAACTCCTGTATGGTGCGGTCCTCTACGATATATACTTCACAGCCAATAATCGGTTTTACCCCCGCATCTTTAGCCGCCTTGGCAAATTCAAAGGCACCAAACATATTGCCGTGATCGGTGATTGCCACTGCTTTTTGTCCATCCTCAGCGGCCTTTTTCATCATCTTTTTGATGTTGGAAAAACCATCTAATAGCGAATACTGGGTATGATTATGCAAGTGACAAAAGTCCATAGTAAGTGTGGTTTATATAAGAAATGCCGAATTGCAAAGGTAAACTATTGACGTGATTATAAATAGATCGAAGCGGGAAAATTTATCCACAATTATGTGATGACTTAATCAAGAAAATCAGCTAGAACACTATAGTATGTAATAGAGGAATAATGTCATTATTGTCCTTGTTCAGTAAACAGTGTTTTATTATTATAACTGAAATTTTACTGCATGGATCATCGTTTTATACCAGTTAAGTATTTGAGTAAAGGTGCTAAAGTTGATTTTTCTATCATGCCGCTATTCTATGGAGTATAATTTGTATGAATTAAATGGGGCTTGCCAAATAACTCATAATTATGCGATTATGGCGATGCCTGCGGCCCGGGCTATTTGCTACAAGTCCTCGCTCG
>CAYZQX010000324.1:0-5108 GCA_964480615.1 uncultured Chitinophagales bacterium
AGTGCAAATTTATGTAAAAAAATTTGCATTTCTTGATAGTACCTATACAGGGCTTCGCTGCGCTCCGGTACTGTGGTGGCGGGCTTTCGGCATCATTGAATCAAAACTATTGAAAGCCCGCCACTACAGTACAAACCCCTCCAATCCCAATCGCTTTCGCCGATTCAGGATTTGCGATTTAGGATTTACGATACTGAATTTTTATCACAAGAGAATTTAGTCCAGCCTCCAATATCCAGTATCGTATTTCTATGAAACAATTTTGGATTTACAACATTGATGCATGATGCAGGAACCGCACTAAGTCTAGCCTCCAATATCCAGTATCGTATTTCTATGAAACAATTTTGGATTTACAACATTGATGCTTGATGCAGGAACTGCACAAAGTCTTGAGTCCAGTGTCCAGTGTCTAGTGTCCAGTGTCTTGTTAAAGCGATAGCAGTAGATATCCTTTTAGGAGGCTTTCAATGGGCAGTTATTAGGAAAGTTTTAGCTGTTTAGTATATGAATATCAAAATAATGAATGTAAAGCTCAAGCCTCCTAAAAGATAGGAGATAAATCGAGCCACCAAATCAACTAATATTACAAAAATGGTGGCGATGATTCTGGCTCACCAAAAGAAAATAAAAAGCCAGAAATAGCCCGAGCCGTAAGCAACTCCACAATTATAAAATTGGGAATCAGTACGCAAGTCCTACAAACTCCTATAACTCAAAATAATAGGCATAGGCGTATTTTATAAATCTCCTTTTTAACTCATTTATACAAGCTAATAGTATCTAAGAAGCACAATAAAATTTCAAAACGTTGTCTAATCTTGCGATTAAATAATTTAAAATATAACGAAATAATTATCATTATGAGATACTGTTCAGTATCTTAAATTAATTTTTGAATATCCCATTCTCTAATTGTTATTCATCATTCTATTTTTTGACCACAGTTCATAATAATAACCACGTTTTTCTATTAATTCTTTTGGGCTGCCTTGCTCTGCTATTTCACCAGCATCCATTACGATAATTTGATCAAACTCTATGGAATGTAAAAGGCGTGAAGTAATA
Source organism: uncultured Chitinophagales bacterium (assembly GCA_964480615.1). Lineage (GTDB taxonomy): Bacteria > Bacteroidota > Bacteroidia > Chitinophagales > UBA2359 > CAYZQX01. Next base: position 1,069 of record CAYZQX010000324.1, read on the forward strand.
ACCACAGCCGTTTTATTGACTAAATATTCATTCAAATAATTGGATATATGAGACTCTGTATGTGCATCCACAGCTGAAAAAGTATCATCGAGCACAAGCAATTCAGGATTTTTAATGAGTGCCCTTGCGAGGGCAATACGCTGTTTTTGACCGCCTGAAAGGGTTACCCCACGTTCACCTATTACAGTATCTAATCCCTTGGGAAGGCCTTCGATTTCATTCCTAATCGAAACGATTTCAGTGCTATTTAGAATAGCTTGATCTGGGGCATGGTCAGGTAATCCAAAACAAATATTATCCCTAATAGATTCTGAAAACAGAAATACATCTTGAGGAACATAGCCGATTTGTCTCCGATAATCGAATAAATTGATATTGGCAATTTCTTGGCCATCTATTAATACTTTTCCTTGCTTGGTATCATACTTGCGAAGCAGCAGTTCAGCAATGGAAGATTTACCAGAACCAGTTTTGCCTATGATACCGAGTTTTTGTCCTTTAGGAATTTTAAAACTGATATTATTTAGGGCTTGTACCCCAGTTTCAGGATAGGTAAATGAGACCTGCTGAAATTCAACATCACCAGCTAGCTTAAATGATTCATAGCTATTGTTTTCAATGGTGGGCCGAAGGCTGAGAAATTCATTGATTCTTTTTTGGGAGGCCTCAGCTCTCTGAATAATAGAGGCAACCCATCCAATGGATGTAACTGGCCAAGTGAGCATACCTACAAATATGATAAATTGTGCAATAAGCCCTGAAGTAAAATATCCTTTAGTAGATTCTAATGCCCCAAAGTAAATAACCAATATCGTACTCAGCCCAATAAAAAAAATCATCAAGGGAAAATAGAGGCTATTGTATTTAGTGAGATCTAAAGATCCATTTCGATATTCCAAACAAGCTTCATCAAAACGTGACATGGTTTCCTGTTCTCTAGCAAAAGCCTGAACGACTTTAATACCCGAATAAGATTCCTGTGCTATACTGGTTAAATTGGCAAGTTTGATTTGTATTAGTTCGCTTTTCTTGCCAATCAATATGTCTAGATAATAGATTGATGCCGATAGGAGTGGCAGTGGCAATAAGACAATGATGGTAAGCCAAAAATGAGTATTGAGCATTGTGCCAATGATCATCACGAAGAGTGTAAATGTATTGAGTGCATACATTATGGCTGGGCCAAGATACATACGCACTTTGCCCACATCCTCAGTGACCCTACTCATTAGATCTCCAGTCTTATTGAGTTTATAAAAATCGACTGACAGCATTTCATATTGACGAAAAATATCATTCCTCAAGTCAAACTCTATTTTCCTACTCATGACGATCAAGGTTTGGCGCATCAAATACATAAAAAGTCCTTTTAATAAGGCAAGACCGAGGATAATGGCACCAAACTTAAAAATTGTATTGTCTAATTGTGACTCTGCTAATGGCGATGAATTAGATAATTCTTCTTTTACCAGATCAAGTGATTTACCTATAAGCACTGGCGGATATACCCTCATTAAATTATTCAGTAAGACAAACAACATACCCCATAGCAGATAGGATTTATATCTTAAAAAATAATGGTTTAAGGCTTTTAATTCTTTCATATAATTTAGTTCGATCGGCTACATATATTATTAAGCTATAAGCACAAGTTAATAAAAACTAAATGAGATAACTAATAATAAAGTGAGACAAACTTTCAAAGCTGCAAATTTAAACTATCTTTGCGAAGTAATTGAGATTAAATGTCGAATCAATCTATGGTGAGTACGCAGTCAGAAATTAAATATCCATTGTCACACATGAAGGACTATGGACATGAGCAAATCGTTTTTTGTAATGATTCTAGGACTGGGCTACAAGCAATCATAGCAATACATTCTACTGTATTAGGACCTGCGCTGGGCGGTACTCGTATGTGGCCCTATCAAAATGAGGAAGAGGCATTAATTGATGTACTGAGGCTATCACGAGGTATGAGTTATAAAGCCGCGGTATCAGGCCTCAATTTAGGGGGTGGCAAGGCCGTCATCATAGGAGAAAGTCGCACACAAAAGACAGAGATGATGTTTCGCAAATTTGGACAATTTGTTGATAGTCTTGGAGGGCGATACATCACAGCTGAAGATGTGGGAATGACGGTACAGGATATGGAGTACATCGCTATGGAAACTAAATATGTATCAGGCACACCCATATATGCTGGCGGCAGTGGCGATCCTAGTCCCTTTACTGCATTAGGTGTTTGGTCGGCTATGAGGGCATGCCTACACGAAGTCTATGGCAAAGATTCTGTATCAGGAAAAAAAGTGCTCGTACAAGGCGTAGGCAATGTAGGTACCCACCTGATAGGCCACTTGATTCAAAATGGTGCTGAAGTATATGTAAGCGATATATTTGAGGACAAGATCAATGCAATCACTAGTAAATACAATGTTAATGTAATTCCAACAACTGAAGTATATAGTACCCCTGTGGATGTATATGCACCCTGTGCCTTAGGTGCCACCCTCAATACCAAAAATATTCAAAGCCTTCACTGTGACATCGTGTGTGGTGCAGCGAATAATCAATTGGAAAATGAAGAAATTCATGGCAAGATGCTCAAGGATAAAAATATTCTTTATGCGCCTGATTTCTTGGTAAATGCTGGTGGTATCATCAATATAAGCGAAGAGCGATTCGGTTATAATCACCAAAGAGCAGAAGCTGATTGCATAAAAATATTTGATCGAATGAATAAGATTATCGATCTTTCCAAAACTAGTGATATCACCACTCATAGAGCAGCAATAGATGTGGCTGAACAGCGGATTAATGACGCAGCCTGGCTGAACAGATCTTTTTCAAAACAATAATTTTTTTAAGTTTTTTTTATAATTTTTCCATCCAATCGTTCTTTTTTCCTAATATGTTACCTAGAAGAATATTAAGAGTTAAATCCTTCCAACAAGTTTATGCTTTTGAACTAAACCAAGAAGCCAATACATCCCAATTTATTACACAGCTAAAAGAAAATATTCAAAATATTCATAGAGCCTATACCTTTCATCTCTACTCCTTGTACAAGATTTGTGAAAAGGTGAAAGACGACAAAATAGTGCGGAATGAAAAATATTTCAAGACAGAAGATGATCGACATTTTACCATAAGGTTATTTCGCAATCCATTCATACAATTACTGGAAAAAAGCGTATATCTCGATCCTAGCCCTGTCGCTCCCAAGAAGACAAAACTATCAGGCAATCCCGATTTTTTGAAACTATGTAATAACTACAATTTCGATTTAATATGGGAACCAGAACAAATTCAATTGTTTTACAATGAACTCAAGGGATTTCAATTTTTCTTAGAATATTCCGATAGCCGCAACTATAATATTGCAACTACTGAGCTAACTGAATCCGACAATCTAACGGAAATATATAACAATGATGAATGGGAAAAGGAAAAAAAGATCATAGATATTATCTATAACAATATCCTTGTAAAGTCTGATTTATTTACCAATAAACTCGATGATCATTTTCTCACTTGGCAAGATGATAAATCCATTGTTACAAATACCGTCCTCGACATGCTAGAATTGTTTTTCAATAAGAAAACAATGCCTGCACAAGGAGAGTTACTAAAAGGGATTGATATGGAAGAAAACGCAAAATTTGCTGGCGATCTCTTTCTTAAAACCAATGACCTTCGCACTAAAGTTAATGAAATGATGGAGCCGGTAATACATAATTGGGATATGGAAAGGCTCAATATAGTCGATAATATATTAATAAGGATGGCACTCACTGAAATTTTGGAATTTCCACATATCCCCATTAAAGTGAGTATTAATGAATACCTCGAAATAGCTAAGATATATAGTACCCCAAAAAGCAAAGATTTTGTAAATGGTGTATTAGATAAGCTGATGAAACAATTGAGAGATAAAGGAGAATTGCATAAAATAGATCCTGATCCTAAAATATAATTTACCTAAGATTCAAAATACAATCACTGTGTGAATGCTATGAGTAGCAATTGCAATGATGAAT
>CAYZQX010000325.1:0-5067 GCA_964480615.1 uncultured Chitinophagales bacterium
GAATGTGAAGGTACTGACAGTTATGAGTTTGAAATAGAAGTTCCAGCATCTCCTAATGCTACATTAGCACCTATCAACAATGTTTGTGGAACCGCACATCTTGTGCCTATAAGTATTGACAATTTAGAGAATTTTTCTTATACTAATGATATAGGATTAATGGTCAATTATTTAGACGGAAGTAGTGATGATTTTCAAGTGGGAGTTGAAGATTTTATTGATTTAAATAGTATATTTAACAACCTCAATATTGCCAATTATGATCAAGTTGTTATTACTGTAACTTCTATGGTCGGCAATCCTGATTGCCCACAAGAACTTAGCCAGTCATTTACAGTCAGCCAAGAGCCAATACCTAATTTTGTAATCAGTGAATGTTCAAGTGATAACTCCGGAATGTTGTCTTTGAGTGTTGGCGTTGATAATTTTCATTCTTGTCTTGGAGCGCCATTTGAAGCTTATACATTAGTAGGTAGTAATGGTGAAGTAGAAATTAATCTGACGAATCCAGGTAGCCTTCCTTTTGTAATGGACCTCGATGGTGATGGCTCCACTTATAATTTTACTTTGACGGATATATGCACAGGCTGTAGCACGGATTTTTCAGTTGAACTGCCTGTGTGTGTAATATGTAATCCCAATGCTGGTGTAATGCCTACGCCAACGCAAGTAATATGTGATGGAGGCAGCGCAAGTGCTCAGTCCACTGGCTATTATCTAGAGCCTGGCATGATGTTAATATATGGATTCCATACCTTGCAAGGCAATCAAATAGGTAATGTGCTTGCTACCAATACTACGGGTGTTTTCTATTTGAGTGACGTGCCATTAGCTGATTACAATATTACCTATTATATATCGCCAATTGTAGGCTATCCTATAGGAGGTGGCATTGATTTAGAAGATCCTTGTACGGTATGGGCTCAGGGAACACCAGTAGTCTATCTAGCTCCGTTAACTGTACAGGCTACAGAGATATGTGATTGGGAATTTACTGGTGACTTGAATGTAGTATTTACTGCTAGTGGTGGTTATCCAGCTTATAACAATTCATCCCTTTATCAGTATAGTGGCCTTGCCAATTTAAGTGCTAGTGCTGGACAAGTGATCAATGTTTCATTAGGACAAATGGATGGATTAACCTATACAATCAATGTGATAGATGAGTTGGGTTGCTCGATTAGTTATACCAGTGATCCAGTGATATGCTATAAAACGCCAGTGGATTGGAAAGGATTTACTCTTGAAGCAATAGTAAATGGAAATGCGCTTGTATGGAATGTAGGAAGTGAAACTGATAATAACTATTTTTCAGTCGAATGGAGTCGCGATGGAAATAATTTTATAGATGTACAACAAGTTCATAGCTTGGGTAATACAAATAGCGATCGACAATATGCCTACCTGCATAAAAATACTACCAATGGTGAACATTATTACAGAATAAAACAAGTGGATTACAATGGTCAATACAGCTACTCAGAAATAAAGTCAATTTATAGAGGTTCAGCAGAAAATGACATTGAAGTATTCCCTATCCCTACTTCCGATGAATTGCAAATTGTATTGCCAGTAAATTCACATTCACAAGTTAGATACAATATCTATGATATAGCAGGTAAACTTGTAATGTCAGGGGAGTTAGATCTACAAAATGCTAAAATTAATATTGCCAATATTGTCGCTGGAAATTATATATTGTCAGTAAAAGCGGATACACAATCTTGGCAGAAAAAAATTGTAAAGTATTAGTACATATAGTATTCTAGATGTCCATGATTTTATAATATGTTAATCCCTTGTACAGATCGTTCGTTGTACAAGGGATTTTTATATTTGCTAGGTTATATACCTAAAACGTTGTAGAATAATTTTTTGATATAATAGTAGTAAGTCATTTGCAAATTCAATAAATTTATTTTTTTAAATTGTATGGAGGATTTATTGATAGGAGTTTGGTGATTTTAATAGTATGAAATAAAAGTAGTGTTCGCTATTGCCTATTCTTATTGCTAAAATTTGAAACAGAGCAATCGGACTAATTAAGGATTCAACTTACAGGTATTACATACTTTGGCTTTGTAGGCAATAAGCTTATTAACCTGAGAATAGACTTGCATATTTTTTTCTTTTATAGAATGATGGGGTAGGGTAGGGTTAAATGGTTATTAGGAAATATGCGAGATGTAACGGATAGGAGTCTCAGTATTATGTTCAGAGATTTAATTATGTAAAGAAGTAAGATGTAAGTTGTATTGATTTAACAATTAAATAAATTAAAATAAATGGAAAGAGTTATAGGATTAGGTGGTATATTTATTAAGTCAAAAGACCCTGTTGCCTTGCGTGAATGGTATCACACACATTTAGGTATAGCGTCAGAGGAATGGGGAGCAGTATTCAGTTTTACACAGGATGAGGCTGATGGAAAATTAGGCAATAATATTTGGGCACCATTCAAGGAGGATACAAAATATTTTCTTCCATCAGCTAAAGATTTTATGATCAATTTCAGAGTTCGTAATTGTGAAAAATTGGTTGATGTATTGAGAGGCGAGGGGGTAGAGATAGTTGGTGAGCTTGAGAAGTCTGAGTTTGGAATTTTCGCTTGGGTGCTCGACCCTGATGGCAATAAAGTAGAGCTTTGGGAGCCACCAGCCCATTCTTAAATAGCTATTAATTGCTTCTAATTTCATATATTAAATAATGAAATAATAGTTGTGGTGAATACTAAATTATGCTAATCTCATGGGCAATTAGATAGAGGCTAAATAAAAATACCTTACCTTTGCGGCCAAAATTTTATTAATAATGGCGAGAGTAGCGACAGCAAAAAAGTCCACAAACAAAGATCCCCTATCTTTCTTAAAAGAGCTTGGATTGACATCCACTAATTCAGGCGTCTCCGCTGGAAAGAATTGGTTAAAAGGTAAAGCAGGTGTGATAGAATCATTTTCACCAGTAGATGCAAAAAAAATTGGAAGGGTTACATGTGCGAGTTCGGAAGAGTATGAGGCTGTAATAAAAAAAGCACAGGCTGCTTTTCAAGAATGGAGTACATGGCCAGCACCTAAGCGAGGTGAAGTCGTAAGGCAGTTTGGTGAGGAGTTGCGCAAATACAAAGAACCTCTTGGCAAGCTCGTTTCTTATGAGATGGGTAAGAGTCTTCAAGAAGGACTTGGCGAGGTACAAGAAATGATTGATATATGTGACTTTGCAGTAGGTCTTAGCCGCCAGCTTTATGGTCTTACAATGCATTCTGAACGCCCATTACACCGTATGTATGAGCAATGGCATCCATTGGGGATTGTGGGGATTATTAGTGCATTCAATTTCCCTGTCGCTGTATGGTGCTGGAACAGTGCATTGTCATGGGTATGTGGAAATGTATGCGTGTGGAAACCATCAGAAAAAACGCCATTGTGTAGTGTGGCATGTCAACTCATAGCAGCTAAAGTATTTCAAAAATTAAATGTACCTGAAGGTGTATGTTCTATTATTAATGGCGACTATCAAGTAGGTGAATATATGACCAACGATAATCGTGTAGCGCTTATATCTGCTACTGGTTCTACCAGAATGGGCAAAATCGTCGCACAAAAAGTTGCCGCTCGTCTCGGTCGTTCATTACTAGAACTTGGTGGTAACAACGCAATTATTGTAACACCAAGTGCAGATATGAAGATGACCCTTATAGGTACAGTATTTGGAGCAGTAGGTACTTGCGGACAACGATGCACCTCTACAAGAAGATTAATCATCCACGAATCAGTATATGATGAAGTAAAAAATAATTTGGTCAATGCTTATAGTCAATTAAATATTGGCAATCCACTCATTGCTACTAATCATGTAGGCCCATTAATTGACCAACACGCTGTGAAGTTATATCAAAATACATTGCGTGAAATAAAAAAACAAGGTGGTAAAATGATTGTGAATGGTGGCGTGCTCGAAGGCAAAGAATATAAGTCTGGTTGTTATGTGAAACCTGCAATCGCCGAAGTAACTAATGATATGCCGATTGTACAACACGAAACGTTTGCCCCAATTTTATATCTTATCAAATATTCAAACATAGAAGATGCCATTAAGATGCAAAATGATGTTCCTCAAGGATTATCAAGCGCTATGATGACAACTAATATGCGTGAGATGGAATTATTCCTAAGCGCACGTGGATCGGACTGTGGTATTGCGAATGTCAATATAGGTACTTCAGGAGCGGAGATAGGTGGTGCTTTTGGTGGTGAGAAAGAAACAGGTGGAGGACGTGAGTCAGGTAGTGATAGCTGGAAAGCCTATATGCGCCGCCAAACCAATACCATCAACTATGGCCAAAACTTGCCACTCGCACAAGGTATTAAGTTTGATCTCTAGGGTCTTGCTCAGTTAGCAGTCCATCCTTTTCGATGGATCAGGGGATTGTGTTTGTATAGCCTTTAGTGATAATGGAGATGTGATGGCTAATTCAAATTTAATATCGGAATAGTGAAAAATAAAATTGCTAATTTAAGATGAGAAATCATACAAAATGATATAGGATAAAGAGGGACTTTCATTAGGAAGTCCCTCTATTTTTTTTATCCCATTTATAGGCTGTTTACTGATCACTCATCACCCATTTAGTTATGGGTCAGATGGTACAAAATTTTGAACTACATACTTTATATATTCATAGTTGTAATTATTTATTTTGGATTAAAATACTTGGAATTAAATGCGTGACTTGATGAGGTTATTGATTGTTTATAAGCTAAACTTTTGCATAATAACCTATTAATCTTTCGATAGAAACGGTTTAAGTTTACATCTAAATTGGGGTTTGCTAAATAACTCTGAAGTCTATTATCGTAATAAGTGCTAGCCATTATAAGTGCATAGGATATTCACACAATTTTATGGGATTCTGTAAAAAAGATTGCATCATAAAAATAAAATGCAATCTCTTACATAGTGCTACTTAGGGCTTGCTAAATAACTCTGAAATCTTTTATTGTAATGGGTTCTAACCATTATAAGTGCATAGGATATTCACACAATTTTATGGGATTCTGTAAAAAAGAT
>CAYZQX010000326.1:0-5048 GCA_964480615.1 uncultured Chitinophagales bacterium
ATCAATTTTTTTTATAAGGTAAAAAGAATCTGCGCTTTCGCTTGATTTGGGGCTTCGCTGCGCTCCGGTACTGGGCTGGCGGGCTTTCGGCCTTATTAATTCAAAGCAATTGAAAGCCCGCCAGCCCAGCACAAACCCCTCCTATCCCTATCGCTTTTTCACGATTCAAGATTAACGATTTTCGATTTTCGATCTTGAATCTGGTTGCAGCAACTACACAAAGTCTAGCGTCTATTGTCCAGTGTCTGGCCAACGCGATTTACGACTACCGATTTAGGATTTACGATCCTGATGTTTGTGGTAGTAACTAAATAAAGTCCAATGTCCATAATCCAGTGTCCAGTGTCTATATCCTAGACCTCAGTTATACTAAGGCATCTTCACTATAACGATTAGCTCGTGCAAATGTTCCTAGGTCATTGAATCTCACTGCATATTTTCTAAATACTAAATGAGCAGCAGGAGCAGTAAGCTGACGAAAATAGAATGGCTCATCCACTACAAAATGATGTATAGAATGCGTACTCCCGAAATTAAAACAAAACAGCTGAAATGGCCAAGTCCACCAAGCATTTAATACCTGTGTTTGCTGATAGATATTACCGCCTTCCACGTCGCCATAATAATGCATATTGCTGGTGATAAAATGTAGGCAATACTGCCTGAGCAGGTTTGGTAGTATGATTAATACAATGATGGGATGTATAAGTGCTAAATAATTTTCAATCCAAATAGTTGAAACACTCAACAACTCCATATAATTGGTAATAATATAGCTGAACACTTGCAATAGTATAAAGCTATACCACATCATATAAAGTGGTATTCCAAATGGCAAAAACCCAAAAACGAGTGCCTTGCGCAAGTTAATCAGTTCTGACTTACTCAATCTACCATCCTTATAAGACTGTCTTATTGCTTTTCTCATGGCAGAAATATTAGCCGTATTGGCGAGCAATAAATCGGGCATTACAAGCAAGCGAAAAACCCCCCACTTCATCCCATTCGTAACACCTCTTTCCTCTATATCCGACTGAGTACCGCTATACTTATGGTGATGGAAATGCAATAACCTCCTATACCAAGGATTTATTGTTAAGGGTCGGAATAGCCACACGCCAAGCAACATTATATTGTGCAAGAATAAATTCTTCTTAAAATACATGTAATGAATTAAATCATGTTCTAATTCGTGTAGTATGGATGTCCAAAAAGCAATCCACAACACCGCAGCTAAGGCACTCACATATCCGTTCACATACAAAATCATCATGCCTAGAATCATAACTATTGAACTAAGGAAGAATGAAATGCCTATAACATTTCGATGCCGCAAGAAAGGGTATCTTTCCTTTATACTACGTCCTATGGAAATAATCTCTGCTCTGATGGCTTGGGTTTTTTGGGCATCGCTATCCATAATAATGTTATTGATTAAGGCGTATATGAATAAGTAAAGTTATAATAATAATACCACAACACCAATCTCCGTTTTGATTAAGCTCTGCTAGACAACTTGGAAGCATTTGAGGCATTGTGCTTGCGACCAAATTATCATTTTATACTACCCTAAAGTTTTTTTATGCTATAATAAAAAAGCCTGCATCCTAAATTAAAATGTCGTTATTCGCCCATTGTTCTTTTAAGATGTATTGGCGATAGGGATCGCAGCAAACCAAGCGTAAGTTCAGGTTTTTGTTGCCTATAGAAAAAATCTTATATTCGCAAGCACACCACACAGCGAGAAACCAAGCGATAGCGCAGGTTCTTGCTACCTTTAAAAAATTAATATTTCACAAGTAACCCGGGCCTGTAAGGCATCGCAAAAAACTTCAATTTTTTGAGTTATTAAGCATTCTGAACTACACAAATTCTTGCAATTCCACCATGCGGTAATACTCGCCTTTGATAGCCATTAGTTGTATATGTGTGCCGCGTTCGATTATGATACCTTCACGCATATAGAGTATCTCATCCGCTTTCTGTACAGTAGAAAGTCTATGGGCGATCATAATAACAGTCTTGTTGACAAATGCTTGGTCTATAGCATCTTGTACCAGTTTCTCAGAAGCCGCATCGAGTGCTGAAGTTGCCTCATCGAGTAACAAGATAGGCGCATCTCTCAATATAGCCCTCGCTATGGTCAATCGCTGCCTTTCACCACCACTCAACTTAAGTCCCCGATCACCGATCACTGTTTTATATTGATTTTCTTGATTCAATATAAACTCGTGGGCATGCGCCATTTTCGCGGCACTCATAACCTGCTCCTCAGTATAACTGGTCTGCCCCATAGTTATATTTTCATATATCGATTGATGGAAGAGTACAGGGTCTTGGGATACTAATGCATACAATGACCTCCACTGTTCTACTGACCAGTCTTTATGATCCTGCCCATCAATGCGAATGGTGCCGGATTCAGGATAGCGAAGACGGAGTAATAGGTCGATAATGGTGGACTTGCCCGATCCTGATGGTCCTACCAAAGCAATTTTTTTACCCTTTTGTATAGAAAAACTTATCTGGTCTAGTATTTTTCTGCCAGGGTATGAAAAGGATATATTGGATAGTTCAATGGTCTTCCATTTTTCATTAGGTTGTTTATTTACTTGCAATGTCAGCGCGACACTGGATTGTGTTTCAGCTTCCGCCCAGCTCATCATATCATCTACCCTTTCGATGGATGCCATGCCTTTTTGTATGTGATACCAACCAGTGGTAAGTGCCTTTACTGGCGCAATGACTTGGGAAAATATGACGATGTAAAAAATAAAGGTTTCGGCAGGCATTAGCCTTTGCCCTAATACCATCGAACCACCTATATACAACACGGCTGATACTGCAACGATGGCAAAAAATTCTGACATAGGACTCGAGAGATCTTTTTTCCAGAGTATCCTGTTTACTAAATCATTATACCGCTGGTTCTCATAGTTAAATTGTGTGGAGATAGCTCTTTCAGCGCCAAATGCCCTTATGATTCGCATACCACTTATAATCTCTTCTACAATGGAAATTAAATAGCCTTGTTTCTCCTGTGCCTGATCGCTGTCTCGCTTTAAGCTCTTAGCGATACGTGCGATCAGGATTCCAGTGAGTGGCAATATGATCAGCACAATCATTGTGAGCAAAGGACTTATGATTATAAGCGTACTAAAAAGAAGGAATATATTAAATGGCTCTTTAAATAAAGCTTCTAGAAATCCCATTACTCCCCATTCAATTTCCACAAGGTCCGTACTCATCCTACTGAGCATATCTCCTTTTTTTTGAGTTGTAAGTTCATCTTGTGAAAGTCTTAGGATCTTATTCATTAAGCTATTGCGCATATCTCTTACTATTCCATTGCGTATTACCGCTAGTTGTACTCTGGCTAAATAATAAAATATATTCTTGATAAAAAAAACAGTGATTACCAATATACAGATCAATAGTAGTGCTGACTGCTTATCCTCAAAACCAGCAATCAAATTTTGAAAATAGGCTGACAATTGGTCGGAATAGCTAGTCGCTAAGGTGTTTGGTGAATTAGGAGATTTTCCACCCTCTGACTCAAATAGCAACTTTAGAAAAGGAATAACAAATGAAAGACTGATTATCCCAAAGAGACTTGAAATGAAGTTAAAAAAAATATTACAAACCACCTGCCATCTGTAGGGCTGTAGAAGAGATCCTATTTTAGTAAAGATATTCAAGAGTGCAAAGATACAAGTTGGATTCATAATAGATGTTTAACATTTATCATTAATAGCTTTGCGTAATAATATGGTTTCTAAATCATTATAGTGAATCGAATATGCAATGACCACAATAGGTCACCAATAAAAGTAAGTAAATCAGTCTGTTTAATAACAATAAATGTGTGAAAGCAATGTACATACTTAGAATTATTTGTGATCTTGCACCAACCAAAATGTGGCAATAAATTCTATAAACCTATTTCACTTGTATGTATGTGTAATTACTCATAAAACACAATTCCATTGCCATATAGCCAATGACATCATACACGCGAATGATTGCGATCTCAGGTTCTAGTTTATAAGTTCTATATAACTTATTTTTTCTATGCAGTTGCTTTATAAATACAGCTAGATCCCATCAATATACAAGTCAATTAAGTTATTATGGCTTTTATGCCCTATTTTTGCCAATTATGGACAGTATTAAACAAAGACAAGTCGCAAGCCTATTGCATAAAAATCTTGGAGATATTTTTATCCGCGATGGGGCTAATTATTATGGTAGGGCATTTGTAACCATTTCTGGGGTAAAGCTTACACCTGACTTACAATTAGCAAGGGTACATATCAGCGTATTTAATGTGCCAGACAAAAAAGCTATTTTAACTAAGATAGAACAGAATCTTTTTTATATCAAGAAAACGCTTTATGCGGGCATACGCAATCAGCTTAGGATCATGCCTGAGATAGAATTTTACTTGGATGAAACGCTCGATGAGGTTCAGAAGATGGAAGAAGTATTTAAGAAAATCAAAGTAGAGGACGAACCCACTGATACTGACCAGTAAAATATAGTTTAGTGAATCTGCCATTCTATATAGCACGCAAATATCTCTTTAGCAAAAAGAGTACAAATGCTATTAACATCATTACCCTCATTGCGGCGGTAGCCATAGCAGTTATTACTGCTGCTATGATATTAGTACTCTCCGTATTCAATGGTTTTGAATCATTGGTAATATCCCTCAATAGATCTTTTTATGCCGACATGGTAATTAGCCCTAGGGAAGGCAAGACCATGGAACCCGATTCAATTTTATACAATAAAATATTGGCTGTAGAAGGGGTTGATGTGGTAGCTCCTGTACTACAAGAAATGGCTATGATAACCTATGGTGAACGCAGATCCATTCCCACTGTGAAAGGGGTTGATGATCGGTATATACATGTCACAGGAATCGACACTTCGATTGTGCAAGGTGATTATCCCAATCCTATTCAGGGTAGTGCCAGTGCGGTACTGGGATTAGGTATTGCTATGGAGCTTGGCGTGCCCATCAATGACCCTTTCAGCGGCATAAG
>CAYZQX010000327.1:0-5046 GCA_964480615.1 uncultured Chitinophagales bacterium
ATTTTTTTTAAAATATGTGCGGTTGGAAAAAATAAAAATTTTGATGCGTTGACTTTTGGGTCGGCTGTCTGATGGTTTTTTTGTCCAGTCACTTTATGTTTATTACTGTCGTTCATTCTTGCTGTGTCGTCTTTTAGGCTTGCAGGTAACATTTACTTATACGAACTAAAGTTCGCATTTTTTGAATTCATTAGGTCATCTAAAGGGCTTTGCACCCTTTGTATCGTCCTATTACTCACATGGGTATATCTTTCAGTAGTCTTAGTGCTGGAATGCCCTAAGAGTTCTTGAATGATTCGAATATCCGTGCCTGCCTCATGCAGGTGTGTAGCAAAACTATGGCGGAGTGCATGAAAACTTATGTCTTTCATTGTGCCAGTCTTCAATTTGGCATTCTGAAAAATTTTCTGTACACTTCTAGTGCTATAGCAATCATAATTTTGACCTTCAAAGATCCATTCTTTCGGTTTATATGCCTTATAATAATCACGCAATGTTTCTAATAGTAGTGGGGACAACATCACACACCGATCTTTCTTGCCTTTTGAATCTTTGATGTGTATGACCATTCTTTCCGAATCTATGTCTTTTACTTTTAATCCTACCACCTCACTTACTCTTAATCCAGCAGCATAAGCCATAAAAAGCATGGTTTTATGCTTTAGATTGCTAACTGAATCAAAAATATTTTTTACTTCAGAATGACTCATTACATTTGGCAACTTATGAGATCTTCGAGGAAAAGGCAAATGAAATTCCCAATCTTTTAGACCAAGCATCTTCACATAGTAAAAACGCAACGCACATATTGTAGTTATCAATACTGCTTCTCCCCATCCTGCTTTTACTTTTTGAGTGAGCCAATTTTTTGCCTGATTTGGCGATATTGCTTCAGGTTTTATATTTTGAAAAAAAAGCAAATACTCCTTAATAGCACTTCGATAGTTTAGTATCGTTTTCCTACTGTATTGCTGTAGCATAAGAGCATCCGTATATTGCAGCATAGTTTGTTGTATTTCGATGGGCAATGTGTTTATCCATTCTTCATTTTGCCTTATCGAACTATACTTGCCTTCTTTCACTGTCGTCAGGTACACTTCTTCTGCAATATTCACCTCAATATGAGCCCCTATTAAGTTATCTACTAATCCATCGCGGATTGATTTTTGGTTTAGGATTCGCCAGCACCTTCGACCTTTATCATAATAGCGTGATTTAGTGTTCTTTATGATTTGATAGGCGATTGCAGTATAAGGCAGTTCTACTAAAACATATTCTTTGGCCTCAGGGTGAGGTTTGAATTGAGCTATTTTGGTATTAATTTGTTTTTCAAAAATTAATGAAGGTACTTCCCAACCAGTAATTTTTTTGAGTTTTTCAAAATTTCCTTTGCGTGCAGGAATAAACCATCGCTTCTTTTCTTTTAACCATGTAGCCTTTTCAATTCCATATTTTAACTGCTGGCCTATTGCAAAATCACAATTTACTATCCATCCTTTGTTTTCTGCAACAACTATACGCAAGTTTTGTGGTGGTTCATTTTTATGAATACTTGCTATGTCGGTTTGGTGAACATGTTGTTCAGTCCGTGTGGGTGCGTTGTTGTCTATAACCTGGATTTCAGCAAAATTTTCTTTGAGTCGAGTAAATACGCCATTTTCATAAGGTAAGTACCAACTGCGGTATGTCTTGCTATATAAAAGCCTGCCACATTTTGCCAATAATTCCTTAGTCGAAGAATTAGGGTAGGATTTTATTCCTATCTTTTTTCCTTCGTCCTTGTAGTATAATGGAAAAATCTGCAAACTCAACATTTTAATCTTTACAAGTCGCAAATATAATTTACAATTTTGAAACAATTGTACATTTTATAAAAAAATATTTTGTTCGCACTGATTCGGTAGCGGGAATGAGGTATCGAAGTGGTTCTAATGCATCAGGGATAGAAGCGGTATGTGCTGATAGCAGCATGGCCTATCACTGAATTAATTCGCTAGCCTACTGCATATATTTTTCCTTGATTCATTTCAAAGTCCTAGTGTAAGCATAGCCATTATCAGCACATAGGAGCGGATAGCCCGACCCGTAGGGGGATGCCCAAAAAAAAATTCTAGTATATAACTCCTATAAATTACCAAAAAAAACAAAGTTTGTGATGCTCTATACTGGTAAGCATTTTTGTAATCATCATCACCACCCATAAGCGGAATACTGATAAGCAACACAGCAGTTTCTAATTCGGTCGATGGAGGCATATCTATTGATTCCCATTGTATAGGTCTTATAGCAGGTTGCTTGGTGTTATTGTGATCTGGGATTTATATCCGAATGATCCGCTAAATGTTCTATGGCCATAAAATTGACAATGTGAAAATATTTCCCTATTTTTGACTGATAAACTCAAGGTATTAGGGATCACTACTGATGGAATAGAACACTGGCTGTGGGTACTGCCTAATAAGGTTTTAAGTGAAGCAATAACTTTAATTTTTATATTATGATAACCGATAAATCCTACAATTATGCTTTTTAATTTCTTTGCACCTACACCTAGTGCCTACCCTTGTAATGCTTTACATTGCCACAATCACCGTCCTGCTCATCTGGGAGCTCTGTTGCGCTTGTTCTTTTTGTTGTTAGCCGCTATCACTTGCCCATCTTTCGGCTATGGTGATGGACTGCTTGCGAATGGCTATGCACAATCACTATTGATACAAAAAGAAATGAATAACCATCATTCAAGCTTAGATCGAGAAAGGCCGAACACGCTAATAATAGAAATGCCTTCGAATAAAATATTTCATGACCCCTTGCACCAGCAATTAGATGAGGAGCTACAAAACCAATTTCAATCGGATGAGTTAAGTGATAAACCCTTTAGTGAATGCGCAACAGATGTTATATGCTCTTCAAGTGGGGATTGCGATATTGATATTAACTTTAATATTTATTTTTATGCAGTCCCTATGGACTCCTGCTCTAACCTAACTATTATATGGGATATTTATACGGTATATACATTTCATGGACCACCCTTTTCGACGATATTTGAAGATTATTCTTCTACGGAAATAACGCTTGACAGCACTGGGACATCTAATTTGATTTTTTATTATCCAAACATGATGGCTGGAATGGGTTGTGAATATCATAACACTTTTCAAGCCCTTTTTATTTCCAACAATTGCTTTTTGTTTGAATCACATGAAGTAGATGCTTGTCTTGATTATTTTGGCAATGGACCCTATTATTGTACCGGGATCCCCAATGAACAATTATTGATATGTCCCACCAGTGAGTGGAGCATCGCACCAGAAGGTGTTTGTGTAAAAGATGATGAAATATGGTTCTGTGAAAACATGCCATTTGGCTTCGGTATTAGCCTCTATGCCTATCCTGAAACGATTGCCGACTTTATCTATTATACCGAAATAAATGTATGCAATGGGGACAGCATTGCTGAGTTTCCTGCTGGACTCCTCACACCACCTTTTTCTACGACCTATATTCATTATGGCTATTTCATAGAAGATACACCGTCCGCCTACTTTCAACAAATGAATACGGAACTGTACGTGCTAAAACCATCTTGCGGGATACCCGACTATCCCTGTGATGATGCTGACCTCATGACCAGCAATGATGTATATAATGCGGAAGGTATGTGCCAAGGCAGCCCGCTCAATGAAATACCCTTGCAACTGAATATTCAAACCACTGACTGTGAAACGAGCTGGCCGAATAATATACTAAAGATTCAAGTAGAAATTATAGGTGGTACCATGCCCTATGAAATATCCGGATCCTATAATGACAATGAGGTTTACGATTCAGTGTTTGAACTTGAATTTACACCTGGTCAACCGATTGAGTTGTTGATTACGGATCCTAATGCCAATGAAGCTAGTTATTACAATATTATTTTCTGTCCTGAATGTTACTTTCCAGACTTTATATATCTCGACAATGCCTCCATCCATTCTTGCTCAGAAGATACGATTCACGCGGCCATAGATCCCAGCCTATCGCAACTAGCTTGTTATGATTATACCATCAAGTATTTTATTACCCATAGCCCCTCTGGCCTTATAACGAATGCGCTGGCTATCAGTGATACTGGCAGCTTTGCACTTGGAGATATTATAGGCGGTCAAGAAAATTATACCTACTACTTAACCGCTGCTGCCATAGCTGATACGAGTGCGAATGGAGCTGCTAATTATATAGGTGATTATATCCTATACAGCGCATCGAAACCTATTCGATATGCGCCTTGTCCTTATGTGATGGAGGCCCAACCCGATTTTGTAGGATCTTATAGCAATGATCAAACGATTCTCATACAATATTTTAATCTCTTAGCCAATGATCATGGTCAAGGTCTAGCAGTGTCCTACATAGGTAGTTGTGCCGATCAAGGTTATACTTCGATAGGTACTGTAAGCCAATTGACGAGCGCGCTGGCTATCTATTACCCAACCGAAAATTTTACAGGTTATGATACCTTGTGCTATAGCATTATGGATAGCTTGGGTCAGGAGCAGAGCAGCTTTTTCACCCTTCAGATTATAGACCCTAGTAGTTGTGGCTATGAAGCGCATATTTCACAGCAAGATTGTCTTAATACCAATGCCGATCTATGCGACTTTAGCTCCAGTAGTTATGCCTATACCCTGACGATCAACAATAGCTTTAATAGCAGTTTTCAAGTTAGTATATTCGGAATTGAAGATACAATCCTATATACCGATAGTACGGGCATCGCACATTATCAATTCAATGCACCGGGGTCACAATTATATGCCGAAGTAATCAACTTAGCGAATGATTGTATGAATACATTTTCTTATAATGCCAATGAGCAATGTACCTTAGAACCAAATGTATTGCATGCGGAATCTTTCGATGCCAATGATTTAATGGTATGTCCCGATAACGTGTTTTCGATAACCCTTGATAATTATTGTCTTAACCCTAACTATACCAATCCTAACTTGCTCAGCAATATGGTGTTTGCGCTATCCGATTCTATAATTCTTTATATTA
>CAYZQX010000328.1:0-5046 GCA_964480615.1 uncultured Chitinophagales bacterium
AATGATCCTATGACGGATGGACATACATTTTGACTCACACCTATTACTGGTGCTGCTGGGGATGTACATCCTGGGCAAGAAAATGGAATATTTTCTAAGGAAGCGGATCGGCAGTTTAGGGGAATATTTAAGTTGTTTGTATTGATGGTAAAGGATATAAACCCTGATTCCCCTGGATTGGGATAAAAAGAATTGGTATTGCCATTTGTGTTAGCAATTGGCTGATCATAATCCGCAATATAATTAAATTCATATCCACAATGATCCTCTATGATTACATGGCAATTACCTGCCGATACATTCAAGTCAGTACCCGTCGAAATTTCGGGATATAAAATTAACTCTATGCTTCCTAATGCGACATATCCATCATCGTTCAAACTAAAGTTACCATCATTGTTTTGATCACATCGGATAAATGCGTAAAGCGTGGCTAGTAGTGGGTCGCATTGGTCAGGCAATGTTTCAAGGTTGCCAGGAATGTATGGGGTAATGGGTGGGTTATCTAAAAACCAATCAATACCATCCCCATCATTGTCATCTTGGTTTAATTGAAGGGTATTGTCAATTGTAATATTTCCTAGCGTCAATAAGTCTATCTCATCATCTTCTACACACAATACAATAGGTGTTGTATCCATACTACCTGATGGACAACCACAGTTTGGTATGGCAATATTGATGGTTTGTGAGGCGCAATTGGCGTTGCCCATATCCGTTGCTTGTAAGTTATAAGGACCACCTGTAAGGGATAATGTATATAGGATGGTATTGCCTTCTGTCACAGTAGCTACATTGCCCAGTGTCGCATTGCCACTCAATAGATAGGCAGCCCCATTCACACCATTTACAACTAAGTTAACTGTAAAATTTTGACCATCAGCAGCGCAAGTAGCTCCACTAGCCACTATGGTAGGTATAGGTTCTACAGTGATGGTTATCAGTGCCCTTTCGCTCTCGCATAAATTGATTGTTTGGCTTACCCAGTATTCATAAGAACCTTCTGAAGCTGTAGATACGGAGGGTGCTAGTGTTGATCCTGTACCACCAGTTTGTGTGGTGTACCAAGTTAGGTTGGACCCAGTAGCATCTAACGGATCGGGGTTCTGTCCTACGCAATAAGATGCATCGTTCACACTTGGTGGATTGATCGTCACAAAATCAATTTCTACCTGATCACTAACTGCAATACAAGGATTATTAGCACCAGTGCCATCGGGATCAATTGTCGTCCAGGTAAGCGTCACACTATTAGTTTCCGATACAGCAGGTGTATATGTTGTAGTGGTACTATTGGGATTAGCGAAATTGCCTAATCCCCCTGACCATGTGCCAGGACCTGAAGCGGTAGCGCTGAGCACTACTTCCTCTCCTATACAAGAACTGATGTCATTGCCTGCATTAGCTAGTGCAGGGCTGTTAAATGTTACATTTATTTGGTCATTATTCGTAGCACAAGGTCCTACTCCATCAGGATCAACAGAATAGGTAAGGCTCACAGCAGTTCCTATTTCACTTGCATTAGGCGTGTAATTCGTATTATTAGTATTCGGAGTGCCAAAGCTGCCTTGCCCGCCGGACCAGCTACCGCCTGTGATCGGCAAGCCGCTCAGCATAACCGCAGAAGATCCACAAGAAGTGAAATCAGCACCCGCATTCACTGTATTGTTAGGAAAACTAATGGTTACATTATCTGTAGCATTGGTACAGGGGCCTGCACCATCGGGATCGGCTACTGTCCAAGTCAGTACCAGTGTACCTGCGCTTATCTCGGCAGCCGTAGCGGTATAAGTGGCAGTGGGATTGGTGGTACTGCTAAATCCTGCTGATGTCCCGCCAGACCAACTACCTGTCCCGCTAGCCCCTAAGGACACAATACCGCAACTGGGATTGAGGTCAGGACCTGCATTAGCAGTTACAGGGCTTACACAACCACAACTGGGAAATGGCCCTAAGCTGCCCGTGAAATAAGCATTGCAGCTCGCACCACTCGTGATAAATATGTCGCAATTATTATAGGTCTGTCCATTAGCGGGTATGGTAATATTTTCAGCTACCCCCATACTCAATCCTGAAAATACTGGTAATCCTCCTACGTGTAAATCATAGGTTGGCTGGGGTGTGCCACCAGTTTGAGTCACCGTTACTGTTATGTCATATCCATCATTGGTAGCATTACAAGAGCCTATACTGCTGAAACTAATATTAAAATTAATATTGCTCACTGTAACTGTGGCCACGGCATTAGAACAAGCTGATCCAGGAGCCGCTGCTACAGTATATGTATATACCCCAACACCGTTGGTATTTTGATTGAAAGTACCAAGGTATCCACCAGTTAAGCTGCCATTACCAGCACCGCTATAAGTCCATGTACCGCCTGTAGCTGGATTACTTGAGGCATCCAAAACATCATACAAATTAACTGTGGAAGTGCTCACACAAGCTGATGGATTGACACAATAAGAATAATTTGTATTGTTACCTGCGATTGGGGCTTGCCATACTTCTACACTCACTTGCTCAGTATCAGTACATGACGCACTCCCTTGCGTGTATAGGAAATTAAATGTACCAGCAGTTGCATTGCTTGGGTTAAAACTGCCTGTGCTAGCACCTACGAATGTGCCTCCACTGGGGTTCCCAGCTACCTGTGACCAAGTGCCTCCGCTGCTCGCTCCAGTGAGCAAACTAGAAAGTGTGATAGTGGTACTTCCTGCAGTATTACATACATCAGCATTTGAACCAGTACCAGCATTCCCTGGGGCAACTATATTAACTGATGCAGCATCGGGTGGACATATACCATTGCCTGTCACTGTATAGGTATAGCTGCCAAAGGCTGGACTATTAGCAGGATTAAATGTTCCATAAGAATAATTAGAAAGGGAAGGAGACCATGTGCCTCCTGCTTGAGGACTGCCACCGAGATATTCTATAAGATTCAGTGTATCAGGTGCAAGCGGCCCACAAATAGGTGTAAAATTATTATCACCAGCTTCATTTAGACCTGTTACTGTAACAGCGATTGTATCAGAATAAAACGTGCAACCACCTTGAGTGATAAACTTGCCAACATAATAGGTATAACCACCTACAGGATTAATGAAGGTTCCATTTCCTGTCATTGTAGTACCGTTAGTGGGTATAGGTGCAAAAAAATAAGAACCTGTGGCAGGAGTGGGTGCAATGGTTGAATTTATACAAGTATTGGGATAGGTGAAATTCAAATTTGTGCTTGTTGACAACATTGCAAATGAATATTGAACAGGTGGACTTGCACAAGCCCCCGAAAATGAATATAAAAAATTATAATTTCCACTTGATGCATTAGCTGTATTAAAAATACCAGTTATAGGATCAAATGTGCCGCCAGAAGGATTGCCAGGCTGTGCAGTCCAATTACCACCAGGATCTGCCCCAGCTCCTAAAGCCATATCCATTAAATTCACTATGTCGTATTCACATATTCCAGTAATACTAGTAGTTGCACCTGCCGAATAAGCAGCTACCAATTCAATAGTAAACTCATCTCTACATGTGTTCTGCCCAAAACATTCAGGATCCGAAGCATAAACCTCAAAAGTTATGGGTGTATCTAATGTATAATGAGTGGGATCTGTTATTACGGAAATATCAATCGGCGTATCGCCAGGCATTTCAAAAAAACTCAATGGCACTTGACTTCCATCATCGAGTAAGGGTACTGATATATAGTCTAATGTAATAGGTTGCCCAGTACAAAAAACGCCCCCTTCTATCTCCGGCTGTGTAAGGTCACATTCATTATTGGATGGCTCTATAAATATGTCTGGCTGGCAGCCGTTAAGACCACCTACTGGTGGGTTGCAAGAGCCATCGGGATTGGTACATGCTATATAGTTACCGCTAGCAAGACCTGATGGGAAATCAGCTAGCGAATAAGTTACCGTCGCATTGTTTGTATTGCAAGGTTGAGAAGTACTACATTCCCCCAAGCTCACATTGCCAAAATTGACACTAAAAGTTCTATTTGCTCCACAACCGCCTGAACCTTCATTCGCAAACTTGCCCTGACAGATATTTTGATTTACAAATATTACATAAATAGGGCCAGCATCGCATGGCAATCCAGGAAAATTATATTCAAAATATGCATCTGAAAATGGCTCTACAGGGAAAGTGCCACCTGAAAAAACCATGACTGTGACATCCGCAGGTATTATGTTAGTACTAGGCGATACAAAAATTTCTTCAGAACAGGCATTGTAAGAATTTAATTGAGCCACTCTTGCAGGATTTATCGTAAAACCAGTATTGGGAATCGTACAGCCAAAAATACTTGAAGGGGGCGGAGAACATGGATCACCAGGAGGACCATAGGTAATTGGGGGTGGGCAACCCGTCATACAAAAACCTGAAATAGGCGCGTATTGCAGACCACAACCACAGCTATTCATAGATGAATAAGTAATTTCTAACTGATTCAAGTCATACTCAAATGAACCAACATTAAATACCAAATATTCATTGTATCCCTCAACTGATGAACCTCCGCACAGTCCTCCTCCAGCATCTATAAGCACGCCTGTAAGTCGTGGACAATAGCTTTGGGCATTTATTCTATTAACAGTGATGGCACCCAACAACAGAACGATCGAGACTATTATGATAAGACTTCTTCCCATGCTCATATAACGAAAAATATTGCTCAAAGATAATAATTTCAAGCTTTTTATTTAAATATTATGAAACAATTGACCGTTTGATAATTTTGGTTTACTGAAAATGTAATTATGCAAAAAAATTATTGCATTTTTCTTGATATTATTTTTAGATACTAGCCTTCGTAATGCCCTAAAAAACTAAACATAGATTTCTATTTTCAACGCAAGATTTGGGTCTTGCCACTCATCCCTAGCATTTGATCTTGCATATACTCGTACTTTAAATACCGGTTAACCGATGGAGCTTTCCATCATTAGTGTGCTCCTTGTGAATAATCGCTTAATCCCTAACCCCGACAGATAATTACGGAATAGATATGTTTAGACTCTCAAGGAGAGT
>CAYZQX010000329.1:0-675 GCA_964480615.1 uncultured Chitinophagales bacterium
CTGTGCTTGCACATTGTCCTGCATTTGGTGTAAATACATAACTACTCGTACCACTCGTTGTTGTACTGATCACAGATGGATTCCAAATACCTGTTATGCCATTGGTGGATGTTGTAGGCAAACTCGCTGGTGTTGCGCCTACACAATATGGTCCATAGCTATTAAATGTCGGTGTGACATTGTTATTGACCACTACATTAATTGTGGCTGTGCTTGCACATTGTCCTGCATTCGGTGTAAACACATAACTACTCGTACCACTTGTTGTTGTACTGATCGCAGATGGATTCCAAGTACCTGTTATGCCATTGGTGGATGTTGTAGGCAAACTCGCTGGTGTTGCGCCTACACAATATGGTCCATAGCTAATAAATGTCGGCGTGACATTTGCCTCAATTGAAACAGTTGCACAATTTGAAGTCAATGCTGTACATCCCCCTGCTCCATCATCTATGATTACACGAAAATATGTAATAGCAGTTAAGGCAGGAGTGGGATAGGTACTTGAATTTGTGCCTACGTTCGTAAATGCCTCAGTACAGCTTAGACTGCTCTCTTGCCATTGATAGGATAACGTGCCAGTATCAATTGTTCCCGTTACACTTAGTATTACAGTGCCTCCACTACAAATTGTTTGTGTCGGTGTTGGTTGGGCTGTAATACTCATTGTATTTA
>CAYZQX010000329.1:775-5033 GCA_964480615.1 uncultured Chitinophagales bacterium
TCGTAAATGTTCCTGCACAGCCTGTACTGCTCTCCTGCCATTGATAAGTCAATGTGCCTACACCAGGTGTTGCTGTTACACTTAGTGTTGTTGTACTACCACTACAAATTGTTTGTGTCGGTGTTGGTTGGGCTGTAATACTCATTGTATTTACTGTCACAGTTGCACAGTTTGAAGTTAATGCTGTACATCCCCCTGCTCCATCATCAATGATTACTCGATAATATTTAGTAGCTGTTAAGGCAGCAGTAGTATAAGAGCTGGAATTCGTGCCCACATTCGTAAATGTTCCTGCACAGCCTGTACTGCTCTCCTGCCATTGATAAGTCAATGTAGCTTCTCCCCCTGTAGCTGCAACTGTAAGATTTGCTGTACCACCACTACATATTGTTTGTGCAGTAATTGGTTGGGTAGTTATGGATATCGGTGTTGTACAAGTTGAAGAAACAGTTGTATTAAAGCATATGTTATCTAAATACAAA
Organism: uncultured Chitinophagales bacterium; assembly: GCA_964480615.1. Lineage (GTDB taxonomy): Bacteria > Bacteroidota > Bacteroidia > Chitinophagales > UBA2359 > CAYZQX01. The sequence goes on from CAYZQX010000329.1 coordinate 1,258, forward strand.
TTATTGGCATATCCATTAACACCTACAAAGCGCAATGAAAACACTTGCCCAATATAAGGTGTAAGGTCAATTGTTTCTGCTCTCCACTGAGCACAGCTTGTAGGATTCCAATCAGATGTTATATAAGCACCAGTAGTAACAAGTGAATTTGGACCCGTTGCGCTACTTCCATTTTTATTATAGGGTGTTGCTAATATTGTACTAAAACAATTATTTGAAAGCTCAACCCTCAGCGCATCATATAGAGTAGTTGCGTAACCTGAATAGGCAACCCTAAAACTCACATTAGCACTTGTTATACCCGCACCTGTTAAATCAATTAATGGCCCATTAAAATAATCTAAATGACCCGTTTGAGTATAAGAGTAAAAACCCAATTTTAATACTTTTAAACCATCAGTTGTGCAATCTGCTTCATTTGCTGAAGTCCATGTGATAGACCCTGAATTCGGATTTGTAATCGTCCAATTAGAAGGTGGAAAAGTTGCAGACTCAAAATCCACACAATATGGAAAACTATTTATAGCAGTATAACTAAAACTAATACAAAAATAATTATTTGAACTATAAGCATCGGTACTAAGACCATTAATAGTATTTAACTCCACATAATAATTATGCGATCCCAATGCATAACTTATGGATGGCATCGTAATATTTACACTTGTATTGTTCGCTAAACTACCAGTCCAATTAAAATTTGATGATGTTCCACCATCAAGGCTATAACTTATAGTCATTGATGTGATTGTAGTGCTACCATAATTCTTAATGGTAATGATAGGTGCAGTAGTGCTGGTACACACGGTACTTGACGGTGCTGTATAACCTGTAATGCCCGCTTCCAAGGATGAAACTGGTATGGCGGCTTCAGAGCTCAATAAACTTGCCCTTGTGCCGTTTAATATAATGAGCATCTTATCCCTTTGATTAGGCGTATAAGTATTCTGACAAGACTGCAATCCATAATCCATATAGTTCTCATACATATCCTGCACATCTGTTGTGAATGGATTATTTAAACTAATATCAGCAGCATCCGTTGTGCAAGAATTTGCGGTTGCATTAACACTACAAGATACATTAGCAGTTGAATTATCTGGAGGAGTATCACAAATTCCATCCCCATTAGTCAAACAATTAGTGTTTGTACACCCACCAGAAAATGTATGGAAAAGATCAAAATAGTGGCCCATCTCATGTATTAATACCTTATTTGCATTTACAGAAGATCCAAATACACCTGCCTCAATAACAATACCATCCTGCACAGTACCATGCGCACTTGCAGTAAATGCATAGCCAGCTGTGCTGCAATCTCCACCAGTAGGTGAATTGCTATCACATATTTGATTTACTACCCAAATATTACAGTACTTATTTGATGGGAATGGATTTGTTCCCCCAGATCCTAAAGTCTGGGTTATGTTTTTTAACTGTGTATCTTGGGTTAGATTAGTACTTGAATAATTAAGATTAGACAAGCTTGTAGCATTTCTTGTAATACCCGCAGCTCCAGGAAAATAAGAAGTACCATTAAAAAAATCACGCTTTGCTAATACAAAACTAATTTGACAGTCAACTCCACCAATATTGTATGGAGGATCATTTGCAGTTGTGTTGTAAGGAGCTCCTGGATAAGCGTAATTGCCTGTCTTTCGAAATGCTTCGTTTAAATACTGAATCGCTGTCTGAACTCTCGCATCCGTAATATTCTCTGAAGTGCCTATAGGTGTACCTGAAAGATGCATAACATGAACCACAACTGGAATCTCATAAACTGGCAAACCAGCAACACAAGGTTGAGGAATATTGGCTTTCTCAAGACCCAAATTTCTGGTATGCCACTCAGGCTTTCCATTTTGTTGATCCTGTAATAACTTTTCAAAAACCTTACGAACACTATCTTGGAGTATATCAAATCTTATCTTAAACTCAGGATTATTTGCGATAAAAGCAGAATCTAAATCTGGGCTACCGCAACGGTAACTATCTAGATCATTTTCAATTGTAGGTTTACTAAGTACAAGTAATGTGGGAGATGTAACCAATTTTTGATTGTTCTCAATCGAATCCAGCTCCTCAATTAGAAAAAAATTATCTTCGTCTAAATAACTTACCTTGCCACAATACTCATTCCCGTTTGAATATAGCCATACATTACTAACCATAGTACCAACTATAATTAGAACCAAGCTAAATTGATAACAGTGAATTTTCCACTTACTACAGATTATTAAGAAAGGTGCCATAATTATTTACTTGTTAAACTTATACTCAAAATTTAATCCTAAATTTTTAAACATTTTCTCAAGAAAAAGTTCACAAAGCGAATCAAAATATTGATTATTTTTTTGGACTTCTTGATATTATTTTACAATTTATATGTCATTGTTAATCAACGTTTTATAAAATTAATTTTTTTTAATGACATTTTATGTCCAAATATATTAATATTAATTTCACTTACCTAATTTTTTTTTTCAATTCTTATGAATAAATTTTACTATTTGTTTATATTTATTTAATTTTCAAGCATTTAGAGTGAATAAAAAAAATACGAAAGTTTATTTTTTTAGACATTGATTTAATAATATGAAAATCAATTATGTTAAATCTTTCTAAAGACTCCTAGATTAATTCTAAATAATTTCTAATTTTAAAAAAAATCTAAGCATAATAAAATTATCAATTCTAAAGACAATTAAGGTTCGTCATACCTGTTTCACCTATTTTTTTAACTTATTTATCACCCCAAAAACACGAATTGTTTCAGACACCCATTATATATTCCACCAATTAATTGACAAAACAGACACAAATTATAAATATATCTTTGCAAAACTATGCACATGCTCGAAAGTTTAAATATTCTGACAAGAGCTGACTTGTAACAATATTCAAGCAATTGATTTCAATAAATTATTTTGCTGTTTGGCCTTCTGATTATCTATTTTGAAAAAAAATAAATCCTCGAAAGTTCATTCATTTTTTTTCATCACTTATGTCTAGCCTTATCTTTTGGTTTATAACCGCTCATTTCAATCTAAATTCAATGCAATATTCTTAGCATTTCTCCTCCTATTAGATCATTATGGCAATGCCTATAACCCGGCTTGCTTGTAAAATCTTTATTTTTTTTTTCGGCAACAAAAACTTGCGCTATCACTTGATTTTGCAGAGCCACACTAAACTGGCTATTATATTAATTCAATGGCAGTCAGAATCTTCGCACGATCAATTTGTCTTCAGTACATGGGTAGCAAACTTGAGACACTGTATATTCAAAGAAGCTGCAAGTCTGCAAGCCCTTTACAAACCCTTTTAATCCTAAGGACAGAGTCCGAAAACAGACATTTACTATCCCTCACAGAGTAGAAAAACTGAATAGGTTTTGGGGAGAGACTTCCCTATCGTTAGCTAGCGCGATTTAGGATCCACGATTTAGTATACTAAAGCTGGTTTCAGAAACGGCACTAAGTCCAGTGCATATTGATGATTAACAATTCTGGACTCACATTGCTGATCTTTGATTGCGTCTGCAACTCAATTACAGTTGGTTTATAATGTTTATTATCTTGTAGATAGAAAGAAATATCTAGCGTAAAAAAACTCATCACTATTTTTGATTATTAAAATATAAATTAATATCCTAGTATAAGTAGGGCTTTCTTGATAACTCATAAGTAGGTGATTTTGGCGATGCCTGCGGCCCGGGTTACTTGTGAAATATTAATTTTTTAAAGGTAGCAAGAACCTGCGCTATCGCTTGGTTT
>CAYZQX010000330.1:0-5002 GCA_964480615.1 uncultured Chitinophagales bacterium
AATTTATTTAGTAAAAAGACTAGAGATACAAATTTATAAGACTGTATAATACGCATAACTATTGTTTTCTCAATTCAAGTTGTATCCTCACGAAAACAGTATGTTTAATAGAAAAGGGTTATTTTTATGACTAATCTCACTGTGCTTTAATGAATTTGTAGCACAAAAATTAGAGGCGGATTTAATATCAGAAAAGTGCCGCTTGAAACACAAAATGCAACACTGAATGCTAAAACAAAATTTGAACTATATAATGGATAACAGAGCGCTATTGCACACAAGTATTTAAGATGGCTAAGCAGATTATTAGTTTCAATAAAAATGAAAAAGTACAATGCATAGCGCTTGCTCAGAAAAACAAAATAACTATAAATTTATAAAGTGAATAGTATAAGCATACACAATATCTCAATTTTTCTAGAACTATGTATTTTAGTTCATCCCTTCTCTATGATAAACTGTTCACTATTGACAATTATATATTGCTCAATCCACATCGAATAGCAATCAAACAATATTTGCTTTTGACTAGTTAACAAAGCCTATTGTTGTAGAGGTTGTTCATCCTATTCATTTCTATTAACCTATACACTAGACCGATAATAAATGTGAAACAGTTTCCATTGTTCAACCAAAAATCAACACCTGGCTATGGTGATTGTCACGCAGCCAACGATATGGATGCGGAACGGTTTAGTCTTGGCTGTTGACTCTCTTTGACGAATGCCATTACAAAGAAGATGTAATTAATCTAAAAAAGTCAATCTTTAGATAAGATGAAAAGGGAGGCATCAGACAAGACCGAAAACAAATTGAGCCTGCGAAGATTCTGGCGTCGATTGAAAATAAATAAATGCCAGCAAGTGTAGCCTGGAGCAGCCCAGGCCTTTAGGCATCGCCATTAAAATTTAATTTGTATTTATTTAGATAATAATCTAGGAAAGCGACAATTTCTAGGTACTACCAAGGAGCTAGAGTTATAACTCTATTTTACTCCAAGTCGGTAAAGGGGCTATCCTCAGTGAAGAATTATTTAACTATTAATCTCAATATAAAATCTGCCATTTTGACATTTTTTGATTATTTTTGCCCTAAATTTTGATTAGAATAATGAAACCAAAAATTGGTGATGATATTGATGAGCTAGATCGCGTGGGCAATATACCATTAGCCGAAGACCGACAAGGGGAAGTATTGGAGATGCCTGAATCTCAGCTTGCATTAGGGCACACCAAAAAATACTATATTGAGAGCTATGGCTGTCAAATGAATTTTAGCGATTCCGAGATTGTTGCCTCGGTTTTACAAGCAGAAGGATACGGCCACACCAAAGACTACAAAAATGCCGATCTCATATTGCTCAATACCTGCTCGATACGCGACAAAGCGGAAGAGACCGTGCGTAAGCGCCTATCCGAGCTATCATCGATAAAATCAAAAAATTCAGGCAAACTAATCGGCATCTTAGGTTGTATGGCGGAGCGATTGAAAAAACAGCTACTAGAAGAAGAACAGTTAGTCGATATTGTATGTGGTCCTGATGCCTATCGCGACCTGCCTAACTTGATATATGAAGCCGATACAGGGCAAAAAGCAGTAAATGTTTTGCTATCTAGAGAAGAAACCTATTCGGACATTTCTCCAGTGCGATTAGATGGAAATGGCGTTTCAGCTTTTATATCCATAATGAGAGGTTGTGACAATATGTGTTCTTTTTGCGTGGTTCCATTTACACGTGGTCGCGAAAGAAGCCGACCTGTAAACTCCATTATAGCCGAAGCCACACAATTATTTGAAAAAGGATATAGAGAGGTAACGCTGTTAGGACAAAATGTGGACTCTTATAAATGGACTGAAGAATCATCAGGAACAAAAACAAATTTTGCAGAATTGCTAGAGCAAGTAGCCTTAATTAGTCCCTTGCTTCGTGTTCGCTTTTCCACCTCCCATCCTAAGGATATAACCGATCAAGTGTTGTTGACGATGGCTAAGTATGAGAACATTTGTAATTATATCCATTTACCTGTACAAGCAGGCAATACTCGTATCCTTGACTTAATGAACAGAACCTATACAAGGGAATGGTATTTAGATCGAGTAGCTGCTATCCGCAAATACATCCCTGAATGTGGTATTAGTACGGATGTCATAACTGGATTTTGTACTGAAACCGAGGAGGAATTTAATGAAACCCTTAGCCTAATGGAAATGGTAAAATACGATATGGCTTATATGTTTTACTATTCCGAAAGACCAGGCACTCTTGCTGCTAGAAAATATGCAGATGATATTCCATTAGAAGTAAAAAAAGAAAGGCTGAATAAAGTGATCGCATTGCAAGGCATCCATAGTCTCCAACGCAATCAACAAGATATAGGCAAGCTATGCAAAGTACTTGTAGAAAAAGATTCTAGGCGATCAGCCGATGACCTATGTGGACGCAACGATCAGAACAAAATGGTTATATTTCCTAAAGGCAGTCAAAAGCCCGGAGATTATGTATATGTGAAAATCACTGATTGCACCAGCGCAACATTAAGAGGTGTAGTGGTGAACAACCAGTCGGTGAATTTTTAATAATTAATCTTATAGAATTATTTGCTCACCTAACTATCAAGAATTATCAGGTTATCAGCTTTAGAAATATCAACATAGTTTTGTGATTTAGGTAGCAAGATTGATTATAAGTGTTGAATGATATATGAAGGTCAAGTGAAAATATCGTTACCTATGTTTAACACATTCCTATAAAAACTTGTTGTTAGATCGTATGAACTGACGATTTTTATTTCTAACATTCAACTCATTATGTTGCACTAGCTAATGAAATGAATGTATAAAACGTTTTTTTTAAAAACAAATTGAATAAAATTCAATGGTATGATATTAATAATAAAACTCTAAGAGTAGTAAAAAATAATATACCATTTTTTTTAGTAAACAATAGATTGTGGATATACAAAGTATAAAAAATAGATTTTCATTAGTAGGCAATAACGAAAGATATCATCATTCGCTCAATGTTGCCATTCAAGTAGCTCCTACTAACTTGTCCGTATTAATCACTGGCGAAAGTGGTGTAGGCAAGGAAGTATTTTCACAGATCATTCATCAGTTGAGCCCTAGAAAACACAATCAGTTTATTGCCATCAATTGTGGTGCTATACCTGAAGGTACTATTGACTCTGAATTGTTCGGACATGAGAAAGGGGCATTCACTGGTGCCAATGAAATGCGCAAGGGTTACTTTGATGTTGTTAATGGTGGCACGATATTTCTCGATGAAATAGGTGAAATGCCGATTGGTACACAAGCTAGACTCTTGCGTGTGCTTGAGCTTGGCGAATTTATTAAAGTCGGATCTTCAAAAACACAAAAGACCGATGTACGTGTGATTGCCGCAACGAATGTAGATCTCATCAGTAATCTTGAGAGAGGAAAATTTCGTGAAGACCTTTACTACCGCTTGAATACCATTCCCATATATGTCCCATCGCTCAGAGAACGCAAGGAAGATATCCCCTTATTCTTTCGCAAATTCGCTGCTGACTTCGCTGGTAAATACCATACACAAACCGTTCAACTAACTGCTGATGCAGTAGAGCTGCTTGTAAAATACCGCTGGCCAGGCAATATCCGAGAACTTAAAAACATTACAGAACAAATTAGTGTGTTAGCTGAATCCAAAGTGCTCAACGCTAGTGATCTCGCTCATTTCTTACCTGCTGAACGCAATCAGTATAGCCAACTGCCAATGGTGTACAACTCATTCACCGCTGCAGAAGGATTGAATCCTGAAGACAGAGACCTCGTGTACAAATTCTTATATGATTTAAAACACGAAGTGAAGGATTTGAGACAAGTGGTACAACATATTATTGCACATATTAAAATGGATATAGGGGTTAATAATATTTTAGATCAGCCACCACTTGTGGACAACATCATGCCTGAAAAATTTCCCAAAACCATTAATGTAAACCAACCCATTAATACAATAAACACCCTCAACCCATTGGTTGATTCCCCAGCAAGTTATGATGTCCATGCAGTAGAAGAAAGCCTTTCACTTGCTTATGTGGAACGTGAGCTCATTATAAAAGCTTTAAAGAAACACAAAGGACGCAGAAGAGATGCTGCTAAAGATTTGGGTATCAGTGAAAGAACTTTGTATCGAAAAATTGATGAGTATAACATTGTATCCTAAATGAGAAAATGCTTTTATTATATACCATTGCTTTTTGCAATGTGTGTGCTACTCAGTGTAAATAGCGGATGTGGCATCTATTCATTTACAGGTGTTTCAACACCTGCAGGATCTAAGACTGCAACGGTAAAATTTTTTACCAATCAAGCGAGTCAGGTCAACCCTACCCTTTCACAACGCTTTACTGATAAGTTGTTAGCGAGAGTGGAAAATGATACACCACTTAAAATAATTCCAGATGGTGGTGATATTGAATTTTCAGGTGCGATTACCAACTATACAGTAGCTAATACCGCCTCCGGTGGTAATGATCAAGCAAAACTCAATAGACTCACAGTTACCATTCGAGTGGACTATCGTGACAATATAGGGAACATTGAAAACACAAAATCATTTTCTCAGTTTGCCGACTTTGATCAGGGCGTCAATCTTTCAACTGTTGAAACTGCCTTAACGGATGAAATTATTACCCTCTTAGTCAATGATATTTTTAATGCTACATTAGGCGATTGGTAATACTTATTGTTACTCACTAATACTTATATTATCCCTTCACTATTGTCAAATAAGCTAATTTATTACAATAAAAAAAGAAATACAATTCACTAATATTATTGATTAATTGCACATACATCAAGGGCTATTGACTGTTTAATAAAGCAAATAATAATGCAAAAAAATATGGCGTAAAAAGTCGCCTCTATAGCTCAAAATAAATGCGATTGTGGCGATGCCCTAAGGGCCCGGGCTATACAGGGCTTTCTGATTTTATTAGTTTTTTAAAGGCCATCAGAA
>CAYZQX010000331.1:0-4977 GCA_964480615.1 uncultured Chitinophagales bacterium
CATATTCCATTATCGTTTAGTATAAAAGATATTGCAGTTATTGAGCAGGCCCTATTTAGCTTAACAAAACAATCGGACTAAGATTTTACAATATTGTTCAATTTGCTCTATAGCTAGCAAGTATGGGATAATGGCGATACCTGCGGCCCGGGCTCTACAGGGCTGCGCTATACTGGCAATTATATTAATTCAATGGCAGCCAGAATCTTCGCAAGCTCGATTTGCTCCGGTACTGGAATTGCAGGCTTTCTACATTACAAAATCAAAGCAACTGAAAGCCTGCAATTCCAGAACAAACCCTTACGATCCCTATCGCTTATAACAACACCCAAAGACACTAGATGATAGACATTAGACACAAACCAGTTCTAGAGATAACTAGCAAATCCACAAATCATTAGCCACCACTAGTAATACCTGTAAGACAATCCTAGTATCGGACTATAAACATCCGTACCTATCACCTTGGTATCAATTCTTGAGTTTAAATCACTTCAGGTTAATAAAGATTTGCTATTCAACGCCAATGTTTTTTATTTAAAAGATATTAGCAATGGTAAGTGCAAAGGAGAAAGACACAAATTCCAGGGTTTGCTTAAAAATCAATGCATCTCAAATATAACGTATCGTCACTTATCTATTGCTCCTTTAGGTTCTATTCGCGTTAGGGATCGCCGCTGCAATAAATGAAGTGTTAGCGAAATGAAGTATAACATAAAACCAAGCGATAGCACAGGTTCTTGTTTCCTATAAAAAATCAAGATTTCACAAGTTACTGGGGTCGTAGGCATCGCCAAAAAATGTTTAATGACGAGTTATATAGCTTACTCTAATGAAATTCCAAAAAAAAATCCACTATTGCAAAATAATTCCAAACTACCAAGAGAAAATACTTGCGCAAATAATGACATCTTATCCAACCCTATTATAGATTATTTCAATTTCCATCGCAACTAAATTTGTAAATTGACAAGCCTAGGTATTTCTAAATATATGTAGTGCATCAGCTTGTCCAGTAGGTGTGAGATTAATGTCATTAATACATATATGTGGTGGCAAACTTGTCATCCAAAATATACAGGAAGCTATATCCTCAGCGTTGAGCGGCTTAATACCCTCATATACAGCTTTCGCTTTGGTTCTATCGCCTTTGAACCTTACCTCAGAAAATTCTGTTTCCACCATACCGGGACTAATACTCCCTACCCTAATACTATAAGGCGCTAACTCGATACGGAGCGTTTTAGTTATTGCATCCACCGCATATTTACTTGCACAATAACCTATCCCACCAGCATAAGATTGGCTGCCTGCTACTGATGAAAGATTGATGATATGACCACTTTTATTTGTTATCATGTCAGGTATTATGAGCTTTGTAAGCTTGAGCAAAGACTTGACATTCGTATCAAGCATCTTATCTAAATCATCGATACGAGCATCAGCGAGGTGATCCTTGCCTAGCGCCAAGCCAGCATTATTGATCAATACGTCAATTTTCGTTTTGCTAATAACTTCACTTACTTGGCTAATCATTTCAGCATGGTCATTCATATCGAAACATAGCGTAACAATGGATACATTGTACTGATTTAAAGCGGTGGCTAATGATTCCAAACGATCTTTTCTTCGGCCTGTTACGATAATATTGTGTCCATTTTTTGCATATAATTCAGCACAAGCTCTACCTATTCCAGCAGTAGCCCCTGATATAAAAATATTCATAAAATAAAAATAAAAAAACCCCATCAGATTGCTCTGAATGGGGCTTTATAGATTAAGGTTTAAGGTGTATTATTCTTTGATCAATCGAGTAGTAACTACTGTTTCTACTGAAGAAATAGTTACAAAATATACGCCACGAGCTGAATCAGTAAGATTGATGTTAACACTATTCAATCCATTGATTGCATTGATCATTTTATTTTGTATCAACTTACCAGCTACATCGAATACTCTCACTTCAACAAGACCATTAACAGGATTATGGAAGCTAACAAGGGATTCTCCAAGTGTAGGGTTAGGAATTACACTAGTAACTGATAAGCCATGGGTATCACGAACCAATACGACAAGTTCTTCAACTACAGTAACAGAACCATCATAATCAGTTTGTGAAAGACGATAATAAGCAACACCTGAAGGGGCATTCTTATCGCTATAGCTATAATACTTCTCACTAGTTGATGTACCAGCACCATTAATAGTTGCTAATGATTTAAAGTTAATACCATCAGTAGAACGAGCGATTGTGAAGAAGTTGTTTTGATATTCTGATCCAGTAACCCAGTTTAATACATTTGCATTTTCTTCTACTTTACCAGTGAAGCTTACAAGTGATATGTCTGTTTTAGAACAAGCTATTGCAGCGCCTATATAACTCGCAGGGTTACAGCCAGATGCATCAGCTACTGATATAGTAGGTGTATTTCCATCGCTGTATAAATGTGTAAATTGTGCATTTGAATTATATGTGCCATTTACATCCCCTGATACTGAATATGGAGGCATACCACCAGATAATGTGTAAAGAACAGCTTGCTCACCAGAATCCTGATCACATACTTGATATTCAGCAGTTATTACGATTGGAGAGATGAATGTAACTGCAACTCCTGGAGCTACTTTTACACAAGGGTTGTCTTCATAGTCAGGTACACCATTGCCATCTCCATCTTCTCCAGCTAGTGCTGATAAGTAATAAGTTACACCGTATTGAGCACCACTAATATCTGAGAAATTAAACACACCAGTTGCATTAGCAGCTAATACGGTTCCAGCCTCAGAGCCTGAACCTGTATGGATGGCGTAAATAAATGCACCAGTTTGTGGGAAATCCTCATTTACATCGGTAAATGTATAAGTTCCAGAAACAGACTCACCAGGACATGCGATATCCTCATCTTCATTCATTTCGATTGTAAATGTACACTTAACGCATTGTACATTAGAACGTGAAATTGTGACTGTACAGCCTTCCAAGTCAGTTACTGTGAATGTAAAATTACCACCATCAGGTCCTGATAAAGTAATTGTCTCACCCTCTACTAAATCATTACCATTGAAATCACCAAATACAGTGTATGGAGCTGTACCACCTGAAATTTGATAAGTATAAGTCCAAGTATTGCTTTCGCATAAATAACCAACTTCAAGTGCACTCAAACTCGCACAATTATCAACGATACAAGCTGAAGCACCTGATACTGTAATAGGAGCTTGACCTGAACCATCACTTACTGTAAAACTATAACTTGTTCCACAAGGTATAGAAGCTGATGTATAAGTAGCACCAGAGATAGCAACACCATTAACGCCATAAACACCATTACCGCCTGTAATATTAAAGCTTACAGTATAAGTACCATCACCTAATGTAGTTGTTAGTCCATTGGTAGCTAAGGCAGCATAACTACCTACACAAAGACAATTAGAATTATACATATCACCAGAGGTGAAACTGTTATTATCGTTACAAGCTGATCCTATAGTGGCAGAACCTCCAGCAACACCTAAACAATCTACTGGACCTGCAGAAGTACCAGCACAAGTACAATTAGTTTGGATCATATCATTAATAGTATTGGCATCACCATCGTTACATGCGGATCCGAAATCAGCATTGATAGAAGGACAGTCCCAAATGCTAGTTCCTACACATACACAATTAGCACTCACTGCATCACCAGCAGTATTGCTATCTCCATCATCACATGCAGATCCAATATTCGCATTTAGGTTAGGGCAATCGAAAGTAGCAGTACCTACACATTGACAATTTGCATTAAGCGCATCCCCAATTGTATTAGGGTTATTGTCATCACAGGCAGATCCTACGATAGCAGGACCTCCAGGAATACCATTACAATCAACTGGTAATAATGTACCTTGGCATACACAAGTAGAAAGTACAACATCATTTGTTGTTATTGCGCTTCCATCATCACAACTAGCTCCAATATTTAATCCTAATTCAGGACAATCTACCGCTATTTCACCTACACAATCGCAATTAGCATCATATACTTCATTAATGATATTTGGATCTGGGTGTGTACAAGGGGTACCCACAGTTGCACTACCACCAGGAACTTGCTCACAATCCATTGGAAGCAATTCACCTATACAGATACATTCAGCGTTCCAGGTATCATTAGTAGTTAAGGGATCATTATCAGAACAAGAAGTTCCTGGCAATGCGGTTCCGCCTGGTACTAACTCACAATCTAATGGGAGGCCTAAACATACACATTCAGAATCATACATATCATTTCCAGTATTAGGATCTCCATCATTACACTGAGAACCAGCGATTGCTGGACCAAATGCTTCACCAGCACAATCATTACAAACTGCCTGATAAGTAAATGACAAACTAGCACCATTCCAGAACTGATCAATATTATAATTTGGATCAGCATAAACGGCAGTGGTGGCAGAATCAGTCCATCCTGATACACCATAACATACACCACCAAGTACACTTGCAGCTGCATCAAGTCTAGCTAATGCTTCAAGTGCAGTCAAGTTATTAGTAACCAAAATACCAAATACACTAGCAAGTGATACGATACTTTCTAAGTCCGTAATACCAGGGCCACCAGTCGCAGGAGCTAAGCTAGACACAATATCACAAGTAGGAACTTCAACTCCATCAACTATTACTACAGCAGGTATTAGTCCACCAGCAGTAAGATTAGGACAAAGAATTTGTAAAGTGTTTAAAAGGCTATTGAGCTCAGCCTGATTGTATGCGTATAAGGTTACATCTAAAGTTGAACCATCAGCAACGCTAATAGTTGGATCATTCATATCCAATACGCCATCACTAGATGCGAAATAAGACATCGTCCCATCAGGTGCCGTAACATCCACGCCATAGCCATATTGTGGCAATTCCTCTGGTAAGAAAGTAGGGCTAGGTAATTGTACCATCCCTGCATTTCCGCTATCACCACATAAGGTTAAAGCGTCATT
>CAYZQX010000332.1:0-4975 GCA_964480615.1 uncultured Chitinophagales bacterium
TATACTACAAAATATTAGCTGGAAGGATGTATGGGCTATCGATTTTTTCAATCCGAGCGCAGGGGATACTATTGGCTATTTTGACAGTTCATTGTTCATCAATAACACACAAATGTATCTAAGTATGGGCTACTTGAATATCATCCTAGGCGACACTTTTTATGTCCCGCTTATCGATACTTCTTATGCCCTCCATACGATCAGTTTTGATCCCATACTGGCCGTTGATACCCTCTTGATCCATGCGGATAGCACATTGTATATCCCTTGCAATTACCCGCTGTGTGTGTGGTCTAATGGCGACACGGCAGATCATACCCTTACAGTCAGTGACTTGGGATGGAACTGGGTAGATAGGTATTCAGAAGGCGGCTGTGTGAGTAGAGACAGTTTTTATGTCGAAAAAATAACGGGCATAGATGGCTATGCACCTACAATCAACTGTCCAAGCCTGTACTATGCTTATGATAGATTATACATTCATACTGAGCAGCCTTATAGTCAGCAACAAGCGGAATGTCAACTCACTATCTACAATGCTTATGGCCAGCGCGTGTATCAGCATCCCACAAGATCACTGAGCAATGGCGTACTCAATATAGCACTTGCACAAGGTGTCTATATCGCTGTGTATGGACCTCCTAACAAAGAATGTGTGCAAAAGCTTTTGGTTTATTGATTATAGATTATAGTGGTGGATGATGGGATCAAGTACTGGGTTTGCTCAATAAGGTCTTTATAAGAACTCAAAATCATATAATTTTTGGGCGATGCCTTACAGGCCCGGGCTCTACGCTATACTCCTCGCTCCTAAAGTCGCTGTGGGGTGTCGCTGCGATCCCTATCGCGAATACAATCCAAAAAAGCAATATCTTCGAAATGAAATTTCTTATTTATAGTGCAAGTTTTATTACTAAAACGAAGCAATTATTGTGCATATACTTTTTTACTTACAATTTCTAAAATCCTATCCTAAAAGATTCCAGCCTTATGAAGCAAGTCCTAATTAGGGTTTGTATAAAAAGATAAAAACAATATCCATTTATGCGATGACTGTCCTAAGCAAATCTACGGAACAGGGCAAGACTGCTTGCGCATTTTTTATTCTTTATCGGCAACAAGCATCTTTGCCTAGGCTTGATTGCGTACATTAGGACTTGGATTGTATTTGCTCGGTTTTATATTATGAGTTAGCTGCATATAGAAAGTAGATCATTGCAGCATTTTGTTTCTATCGCTTGGTGTTATCCTTTGTACTTTTTGCTTATGGGTGGTGGATTATACGAGCTCTTTAAATCTATCTTTCACATCGCGACAAAGGGTGAGAAATTCGGGATTGTGTTCTATGTCTTTTTGCCAAGCCAATCCCTTTTCCATTAAGTCGATTGTTTCTACGATGGTGGCGGATCCATTGGTTTTATTGCGACCCATTAACCATACGGTATCTGATATGGACAGGGCAGCAGTAATATCGTGTGACACTAGGATAATGGTCATTAATTCATCCAGAGAAGCTACATCGGTAATAAGCTCACACACACTGTTTTTAGTGAGGGGGTCAAGCCCTGAAAATGGCTCATCCATCAATAAGATGGTATTGCTGCATAAGAGTTGCTGAGCGATGGCCAGGCGCTGGCGCTGCCCACCAGAAAGCTGATTAGGATACTTGTGTGCATGTGTCATCAGGTGGAAATGGGTTAAATAATAATTGATCTTATCACTGGCTTCAGAACCCTGAAAACCTCCTTTCTGAGCACCTAGATTCAATAAGCCCTTGACCGTCATAAATGGATACAACTCATAGTTTTGATAGACCATACCCACCTCCCCTACTTCCACTTCTTTAAAACTATTTTCTTTTTTATCATAGGTCTTTACACATCCTTTATTGGGCTTGAGCAATCCGGCCATTAATTCGAATAAAGTGGATTTACCTATTCCCGAAGGACCCAGTATGGAGATAATTTGTCCTTGGCTGATATCGGGTCTTAGGACATTGTAAACTGATTTTTTGATGTTATGCAGTATAGAATGTCCTGGCTCATACTCAAAATTTTCTATGTCTATCTCTAACAACAATGGATCGCTTATCTTGTATTGCATAGGGTGATTATATTTAATGGTTTGAATCAATGATGAATGGATTAACCTTGCTATTCATGAGGGCATCACTCACCAGCTCTTGATCTATTGCAAAGTTAGGAATTATTTGGGATTCAAATGATTCCCTAGGATTGCCAGCGATTGTGTATACTGGATATTGGACACTAGACACTGGATAATGGACACTGGACTTTAACTAGTTACTACAACAAGCTTCAGTGTCGTAAATCTTGAATCGTAAATCATAAATCGCGATAGCCAATCGTAAATCCAAAATCGTGAATCGTAAATCGCGCCAGCCTATCGTAAATCGCGCAGCCAGCGATAGAGATAAAAAGGGTTTGTACTGGGCTGGTGAGCTGATTGCCGCTATGGGCGGGTGGGAGTGGGTCATGATGCTGTCAGCTCACCAGCCCAGTACCGGAGCGTCAGCAAATCGAGCTTGCGAAGATTCTGATGGCCTTTAAAAAACTAATAAAATCAGAAAGCCCTAAATCAAGCGAAAGCGCAGATTCTTTTTGCCTTATAAAAAAATGATTCGAAAGTAATAGCCCAGACCGCAGGTATCGCCCATAACAATGTTGTTATACTGATAAGTACACAATTACCTAATCCCAATAAGCCAATCTAAAAGCCTATAGCCCTTGTACAAAATCACCTAAGTGCTAGGCTTTTTTATTACTCCCCACGATCCAGTTTAAGAGTGGATTGCTGGAGGCTTTGCGCTTCCAAGGAAAGGCAATAAATACAATGCCTCTGAGCAGGCTATCGAGCAAGATCCCTACGATTAATATGGTTATCTGTATGGCAAAAACATATTCAAATCCCTTGCGCTGATAGACATTCACCAGCATAGCACCAATGCCTCCATATTCGCGGAAGGAGGTCTCGATACTCGTGAGCATCATCCAAGCAATGGCAAAATTTTGAGACATTAAGTCGATGGCTTCATAAAGTGTGCCTCTTACCACTGTGTACCATGTAACTTCGCTTTCGCTCATACGCAAGGTACGGCTGTAGTTATACATACGCTGTGGTATATCGCGTATGACAGCTAGTAAGCCTGTGAGTAAGTAGGCGAGTATGGAGAAACTCATCGTGGTAATTTTAGCTTGATAGGATGTGCCTGTAATGAGCAGGAATATAAATCCAAGACCTATGATGCTGAGAAAACGAAAACGCGTGAGGATAGCCGGTATGGGATAAAAGAAAGGTATGCGGCTTATATAAGCTAATAACAAGGCAATTATAATAGTGACAAACATGGCTACCAAGCATGTTTTCGCACTGTTCAATAATTCACCTGTGAGATTGAGATTGAAAAACAGATCCTTCCAAGCTGCCCATACCACATCGGGCTTAGGGATGCCTAATGGGGCGATATACTTCCATAGGAGGTAAAACAAGATCGCATAGAAGATGTATAAGCCCCATTGCGTATATTTATTGATCGTGCCATTCCAGCTAAATAATTGTTTTAGCTCATTCATAGGGATAATTATATGTTTATTTATTTCTGAAAAGACAGCTTATCAACATTTACATTCATTTGCATCCGCATGGCTACATTCGTCTCGCTTTTACACTTTAACCATTGACAAGGACATTCGCTGGTCACAAGCCATGTGGTGCATAGGCGATATGCAAAATAATAATAAGTTAGGAGCAACTCATTAGACCGATTAATTGACTTGTGTTAGTCGCCAAAAATTATTTCTACACGGCGATTTTTAGCCTTGCCGGACTCGGTGGTATTATCCCCTATGGGCTTATCGGCTCCATATCCTTGTACGTGTGCGAATCGCTCAGGCGGGAAATTGTTTTTAGCGCGCATATTGATCCAATTGCGGACGGCATCGGCACGCTGCTGAGATAGGGTTCGGTTCATATTTGGATCGCCCACATTGTCTGTATGGCCCTTAATAGTGATCCTTAGATTGGTGGTGTTGAGGCTATTGTATATTTCCTCGAGTATTTGGTAGGATTCAGACGTAAAGGTAGCTTGGCCGGTCTTAAACTCTATGTTGTAATTCTTCTTTCCAAATACTTCAGTCATATCGCCAGTGGTGTATTTTTGCTCAAAGCCTTTTGCTAATTTGGCTTTGTCCATCGCATTATACACATTGCGCAGTGCCGTTACATCCACGGCCGCAGTTGCTGGCGGAAAACTTGCGAGATCCTCAGGGTATAACTTGCTCATATAGTTGGCAAACAAGGTATATACTGAATTATATGCATTGCTACTACCTGGAGAGACACCTAAGTCGTCGGCCACATCAGCGAGGTTACAAGTACGCGTACCACCTACTGATACGGTGCGTCCCTGTGGCATTTCGAGCTCGCGGCCCTTGTATAATCCATACCAATCTACTTCTTCGCCAAATACTTTTCCATTCATCTTGGCACCATACTGCAATGCTGCATCATAAGTTTTTACCTGATCACCACCTTCGGCTAAAGCCTTGATAAATCGCTCTACTATGGGACTGTTCTTTTCTAAATATTTATTGAGCCCTAGTATAAGACAAGGCATCTGTTTTACATTTTCTCTGGTACTCAATAAAGATACCACATCACGTCCAGTCTTAAATGCTTTTTCATCCTCAGGCGACCAAGTAGAGGTCGCATCAATCTTCACGGACACGGTCTTGCCAGTGCGCTTGCCATCCTTCACCTCAGGCAGTTGTATATCTTGATTGGCTACAAAACGATCGGCTGACTCAACATAAGTACTCGTACCTACGAAGTTCAATCTATTGGGATCATATACAGTAGGATCGGGGTTAATGGGCACATCATTATCCGCAGCCCATTTGATTACTATGTTTTGATCGCCATCCTTTAGTACCACTGAACACAGTCCTCCCTTGGC
>CAYZQX010000333.1:0-4941 GCA_964480615.1 uncultured Chitinophagales bacterium
TACCATTTCTAGTGCTTGCTAAATAACTCAAAACAGTAAAATTTTTGGCGATGCCCTACAGGCCCGGGCTCTACGCTATACTCCTCGCTCCTAAAGTCGCTGTGGGGTGTCGCTGCGATCCCTATCGCGAATACAACTTGAAGGAACAATAGTTAAGAGGCGATATTTTGTATCTATGCTGCAAGCTTTTTTGTTAAAAACCAGAAATTATTATGCATTTCCTTTGCACTTACAATTTCTAAAAATCATTTTAGCAAAAGGGCACAGAGTTAATAAGCAAGCCCTAGCGAGTGTCCAGTTGCTTGAGTCCATTGTCTCGTAACACTCAGTCCAGGGGCTAGTGTCCATAGGTTCAATTTCTCCTCAAATAGAATATTAATGTTATTTTTGAGCCATTCTTCATCATTGATTGGATTTACAACCCATTCGCAAATGAATTAATAATTATGCAGTCCTATCTTGAATTAGTAAATAAAATTTTAAAAGAAGGACATTACAAGTCCGATCGAACGGGTATTGGAACTAAGTCCATATTTGGTTATCAATTGAGGGTAGATTTAGCTAAGGGATTTCCGCTGCTCACGACCAAGAAACTTCATCTTAAATCCATCATCCACGAACTGTTGTGGTTCCTACAAGGAGATACGAATATCGCCTATCTGAAATACAATGGTGTGCGTATATGGGATGAGTGGGCTGACGCTCAAGGCAACCTAGGGCCAGTGTATGGTTATCAATGGCGATCCTGGCCTGATAATAAAGGCGGCAAGATTGATCAAATAGCGGAATTAATAAAACAAATAAAGACGAATCCACATAGTCGTAGATTAATCGTAAGTGCTTGGAATGTAGCCGATATCGACGAGATGAAACTGCCGCCTTGCCACTGTCTTTTTCAGTTTTACGTAGTGGATGGCAAGCTTTCCTGTCAGCTTTACCAGCGCAGTGCGGATGTGTTTTTAGGCGTGCCTTTCAATATCGCTTCTTATGCCTTGCTTACTATGATGGTGGCACAAGTTTGTGACTTGCAACTAGGTGAATTTATTCACAGCTTTGGTGATGTACATCTGTATAACAATCATTTTGAACAGGCTGAACTACAATTGTCGCGCACACCCAGACCATTGCCTACCATGAAGATCAATCCATTAGTCAAAGATATTTTTGGCTTTAATTACAGCGATTTTGAATTGGTAGATTATGATCCCTATCCATCCATTAAAGCCGAAGTGGCCGTATAGCATTTTTCAATAACAAAGTCTAGTTTAACCTTATGCTAAAATCCATCATCGTAGCCGTTGCTAAGAATGGCGTCATAGGCAAAGACAATCGACTGCCTTGGCATCTTCCAGCAGATCTTCGATATTTTAAAACCATGACCACAGGACATACTATCCTGATGGGAAGAAAAAACTATGAGTCCATCGGAAGGCCATTGCCGAATAGAATAAATATAATATTGACCACTAATAAAGCCTATAGAGCAGAAGGTTGTATCGTAGTCAATAACATAGCCGATGCGGTGGCGATCGCCCACGAAAATCAAGAGACGGAATTATTTGTATGTGGCGGAGCGATGCTCTATGAACTGTTATTGCCTCATTGCGATAAGCTCTATTATACCCATATCGATGCAGTCATCGAAGGTGATGTGTATTTTCCCGCATGGGATCACACACAGTGGAACCTATGTAATGAATTGTATCGTCCTAAGGATGAAAAAAATAGTTATGATATGTGGTTTAGGGAATATGAAAAAATTGCCCAATAATTGCACTATTCCACAGTATAATAAAAGGGCAATGATTGACGGGATCCCGATGCTTCTAACACTAAATAATATTGTCCAGTAGAGAGTCCCATCTTGCTAAAATCAATTGCTATTTGATAATTGCCTACACCAAGCATTTGATGATTGGCCTTTATTTCTAGCATCTTACCGTCTAATGAAGTTATATACAAGCTATAGGTTTTTTCAGCAGGGATTGTAAAATTCAAGTGTCCTATGGTATGTACAATATTTGGTGAGAGTTTCATCTCCTGATTCCCTGCTTGATTATCAATATATCCAGTACTCAGATCTATATAATGTGCGGTTATAGATGCATCGTCCATAATGTTTATTACGGTTGTGGAATCCATTGGATCATCAATAGCATAATTGCTGCCTGTTGATTGCCATGAGTCAAACTGATAGTCGTTAGCTTGTGCTGTTGTATGAATGAGGATATCGATACCCTCATGGTAATTGCCCGTATAGGGCAGGGATGGGATATCTAAACTATTAATTTTTATCCTAGCTGAACCAGTGGGATCGGCATCTACTACTAATTGAAAGGGCCCTGTAAGATCATAACATTCATTGAGTCCTTCATTCATCGCTTGGCAGCGCTGCATGATAAATGTTCGCAGCTCCATAAAATTGGTATTCCAATCTTGTACTGAGCCACCCCATCGTGCAGCTTGCATAGCCATCTCAGGCATAATCAGTGCCCTTACGGAGTCGAGCTGGCCTAACATATTCTCACAGCTATATGCGGTATTCATTAGGTCTATATAGCGGGATACATATAGTTGCCTAATTTCTTCAGTCATCAATAGGCGATTGAGTATGGCTAAGTGGCCATTGAGATCGGGATCCACCAAGCCTTCCGCATTGCATGGTAAGGCTGTAGGCGTATCATCAGGCACGCCAGTATAATTGATATAATACCCAAATGTGGCATCATTGTCCCACAATATATAACCCCATTTCTTATGTGTGCCTTCGGGATTAAAGCCTCTCCACCAGCCTGTATTGTAATTGAGCCAATCCGTGCATACCGATATGGAGTTGAAGATTACATAATCTATCAGCGATAAGATGTCTAAATTATCTTTTACATAATTCAAATGCTCGGGGATAGTCATGTCATTTCCCATTACATAATTATAAAATTCATCCCAGTCTTCGAGTGCTTGTACACCACCATACTCGGCCCAGGTATCACCCCAAGTAAGTATATATTGTAAGTCATACTTGTCTTGATTGTAGTATTCTTCAGTATAATCATGATCATCGGGTATTTCGCGTATATCATATAATCCCCAATAGTTTCCATTGAGATATACGATGGCTTTAGTAGCCGTTCGCACATCTACTTGCAGATTAGCCCTCTTAGCAATGTTCTGTATATAGGCATCGCGCACATGGGCACAGCCTTCGTGCTCAGGCAAGAAATTGCCAGGGTAATTATCATCCCCCGCAGCGCGCAATATTAATCGCTGAAATTTTGTGCGCTCAGTCAGTTCAAAAAATTTTTCTTTTAACTCGGCAGCATAACCCATTTCATCGCGTATGACGATGTCAAGACTCCTATGATCATTCACCCATGAATCCTGACCATGGCTATTGAACTCGCCATAGCCATCAGCAGCTCTATTGCCATCCACCCTAAAATATTCTGTAGATCCATGTGGTCTTAAAGAGTTGTCTCCATTTGCAAGCTGTGTAAGTTGGTTGCCAGCGATGGAGATAATAGGCAGGGTATGTGCTACATTAATAAAATAAGTTGCATACTCAATAAAGCCTGGCAATATACCAGGAACTGTGCTAAACGATTTAGCCTTTAGTACAGTAGTAGCGGTGATGGTAATAGGTCCTATGTATTCAGTAGAACTGGCAGTTGGCTCATTCCCATTTAGTGTGTAGCGCAAGATAGAATTAGGTTCATTATTAATCAAGGTAACTTGTACGGAATCGGCATAAAAACCCGCAGCAGGCTCAAAATCGGGTCGGTCGGCATAAGCAATAAAGGTAGGGCTATTGCCATTGGTTTCGCCAGGATTAGGCTGGGTAAGTACATACCAATCACCCGTGTTATTCAAGCGACCACGTGAATGACCTAACTGGGTTTTTTTTATAGTCACCGAATCAATGATTGCCATTGCAGCATCGGCAATACTGAGCACCTCATTGGTGTTTTTAGTCTGACTTAATTTGAAATTTGTATGTTTCGTATCGGGCGTTGCTGATCCCCTGCCACTTGCCCAGTAGATCATAAATTCCTGTGCACCTATCACTGTGCCAGCTGGTACCTGGTATTTGTTCAGTTCCGCTGGATCATCGCTGAGAAAATAACCACTTATATCCACGTCGTTGTTACTAGCATTGTACAGCTCAATCCAGTCTCCATAGTCATTGTGATCGTCCACAAATGAGTTGAGGTTCGCACAGGAATATTCGCTGATCATTATTTGTCCATTACACCAACTGCTGTATAATAACAAAGAAATTATAAGGCGTACCGCGATTTTCATCTTCAATAATTTCATCAAAATTAATAAATAATTGTAAACCATAATTTTATACAATTAAAATTTAATCTACTGGGTGTGAACAGCTTGTTATGCTTACTGTACTTTTATTTTGTTCAGGTAGAACGATCAATAAGTTGAGTCTAATTCTTATAACTTTATTTTGGCCATCTCTATTTTGTATATTTCCATTGTGGATTTATATTTTCTTTCTTGTATAGTTTAATAAAGGCATTGTGCGATAACTTTGATACTTGTTCATTATAGAAAGATCTTTAGAGGGACTATTGCCTAACTTATAGTGTTTTTATTAGTACAAGTTACGATTCTTATTTTCCGATCACTTATGCACTCATTAGTACCAATAGATGAATAATTACTTGACTGATAAATTTGTTTTTCTATTATGTTTATGGTTTATTTTTTTTGTATAACTTAATTGCTAGGATTGCAACTTCTAGCTATTATTTTGTTTGTATTAGCGATAGGGATAGGAAGGGTTTGTGCTGTGATGGCGGGCTTTCAATAGCTTGAAATAAATAAAGCCGAAAGCCCGCCACCACAGTACCGGAGCGTCAGCGCAGCCCTGACAAACCAAGCGATAGCGCAGGTTCTTGCTGCCAATAAAGATAAAACATTGCAAGC
>CAYZQX010000334.1:0-4919 GCA_964480615.1 uncultured Chitinophagales bacterium
AATCCCAACAGCTAATACCGTTAATACCAGCAATACCTTGTGGACCTTGAACCCCTGTTGCACCAGTTAAACCTTGAATGCCTTGAGCACCAGTAGCTCCAGTTGCTCCAGTTAATCCTGTAGCACCAGTCGCGCCGGTTAAACCTTGAACACCCTGTGAACCAGTAGCACCAGTCGAACCTGTAAGACCTTGAATACCTTGTATGCCTGTTGCTCCTGTTGCGCCGGTTAAACCTTGAACGCCCTGTGAACCAGTAGCACCAGTCGCGCCTGTAAGACCTTGAATACCTGTGGCACCTGTTGCACCAGTTAAACCTTGAATGCCTTGAGCTCCAGTTGCTCCAGTTAGTCCTGTAGCACCTGTCGCGCCGGTTAAACCTTGAACACCCTGTGAACCAGTAGCACCAGTCGCACCTGTAAGACCTTGAATACCTTGTATGCCTGTTGCTCCTGTTAATCCTGTAGCACCAGTCGCGCCGGTTAAACCTTGAACACCCTGTGAACCGGTAGCACCAGTAGCTCCTGTAAGACCTTGAATACCTTGTATACCTGTGGCACCTGTTGCACCAGTTAATCCTTGAATGCCTTGAGCACCAGTAGCTCCAGTTAATCCTGTAGCACCAGTCGCGCCTGTTACACCTTGAACACCCTGTGAACCAGTAGCACCAGTCGCGCCTGTAAGACCTTGAATACCTTGTATACCTGTGGCACCTGTTGCACCAGTTAAACCTTGAATGCCTTGTGAACCAGTAGCTCCAGTTAATCCTGTAGCACCAGTCGCGCCGGTTAAACCTTGAACACCCTGTGAACCAGTAGCACCAGTAGCTCCTGTAAGACCTTGAATACCTTGTATACCTGTGGCACCTGTTGCACCAGTTAATCCTTGAATGCCTTGAGCACCAGTAGCTCCAGTTAATCCTGTAGCACCTGTCGCACCTGTAAGACCTTGAATACCTTGTATGCCTGTTGCTCCTGTTGCGCCAGTTAATCCTGTAGCACCTGTCGCGCCAGTTAAACCTTGAACACCCTGTGAACCGGTAGCACCAGTAGCGCCTGTAAGACCTTGAATACCTTGTATACCTGTGGCTCCAGTTGCACCAGTTAATCCTGTGGCACCAGTTGCACCAGTTACACCATTAGAACCATTTAATCCAGCAGGTCCTTGTGGACCAATTGGTCCAGCAGGACCGATTGGTCCTTGAGGGCCTTGGCAATCTATATAATTAAATACACCATCTTGATTAATATCTTCTAAGTTGTCACCGACACCATTTCCATTGATATCCCAACAATGCAAGCCTGGAACACCCGCAGGACCTTGTGGTCCATTTAGATTCACACCAGTATAAGTCCAACTAAATCCATTCCAAGAGTATATATCCCCATTACCATCAATATGTAAATCACCGACAACAACTCCTGCTGTAGTAGGTGCACCAATTAGAACTGAAGCTGAAATACTTGAACCTGATAACCCTTGAGGACCTTGAACGCCTTGAGGACCTTGTGGCCCTTGAGGCCCAGGAATTCCTCCATTTATATTTCCAATTTGTTGCCAACCATTAGGGCCATACACATAAACAGCACCACTATCGAGATCGATGTATAAATCTCCCTGAGCAGCTGATCCAGCTGGTGGGCCATTATCTACAATAATATCTGTTGAATTACCAGCATATAATGCATAAGGCACGGACCAAAGTTGAGAGGAGGCCATAGCTTGCCAGTTAGAAGAACATGATTCATCAGAATCAATATTCAAAAAATAGGAACCTGCACCCCAATCAATTTGAGAAAAATTGCCTATTAAAGGTGTGCCTTGACCAATTACCACATTGAAAAGACCAAATTGATCTGTGGTTACCAGATGGCTTTCTTGATAGACGATGGTACCAGAAGTACCGCCCAAGACTAAGCTAAATCTAATACAAGAAGAAGCATTAGCAAGAGGATTTCCTTCTAGATCTCTACAAACCGCTTGATAATTAATACCCTGCGGAGGAACTTGAGCAAAAGCCAAGAGGCTGGTTAACAGCCCTATTAGCAAAGTTGATAAAAGTTTTTTCATATAATAGGCTTATTATTTTATTTTTCTTACTGAGGTTGTTTGAATTAATTCATTCAAATTGTCATAAAACGTAAACAAATAAATTCCATCAGGTAAATGACTAATATTCAATGATAAAGAACCATCGAGTTCTTGGGTAGCAGTTTTTATAAATAATAATCTGCCACTTACATCAACAATATTTAGGGTAAAGTTTTGAATTAATTCTGGATCAAAGTTCATATTAACAATTTCGGATGCAGGATTAGGAAATACCCCAAACGATATCGGGTTATTGTTTTCATTTTTAGATCTATAAAGTGTTACAATATCAGAATTGACAAAAGTACCGTCAGTATCAAATTGTTTCAATTGATAATATGAATAGCCCCAGGGAGCTGATTCATCGAGGTAATCATAATGTGTGGTCATAGCGTTTGCGTCACCATGGCAATTTGTGGCATAAATTTTCATAAAATCGATACCATTAGTAGATCGGTGTAACTCGTAAAAGTCACAATTAATTTCATTGGCTACATCCCAAAAAAGGGAATTTCCATCAGATTTTACAATTCCATCAAAATTTAATAAAGTTATTGGAGTTGTTGAGCATTCAACTATTTCTTGTGTGACATCGAAATAGCAATCAGGGTTATCAAGTACTTGAATGTGGTAACTATATCCAGTATTGCTCGGGAATGGGCCATCGACAAATGATCCATAAATTATTCCGTTAAAGCCTCCAATATGAGATGAGGTTACCAGATAACCGTTATTCGGCTGAGAGGGATACCCTCCTGAAAGAGTAAAAATAACAACGAAATTACCTGAAACATCATTGCAATCAACGTTATGGGACACATAAAAATCGAAGCAACTTTGAAAGAGCAGGTCGGGTTGCTCAAACCCCTGAGTTAATATCTTACCTGACGGAGAAATGGCTGTGCCAATAAATGGCTCACCAACGTTCCATGAACAAGAACTACCATCTGGTGCGATAGATGTTTGCCCTGCGCTACCCAGCACATCTCGTTTTGGTGTTGTACTTTGAGTATACCCAAAACTACAAACAAAAGCCAGTCCTAATAGGAAAATTTTTTTCATAATTATAAAATAAAAGAACCCTACCCTCTACGGGTAAAATCCAAAAAACGGGTAAGGTGGGTAAGAAATTTGCGCAAAGATAGACTAACTATATAAAATAATTAGAGTAAAAAAATTCAAAATTACTGACAGTATAAATAAGTTATCAACATACTAACATTTTGAAAAAAACTTTATGACTTGATATGTCAAAAAGTTAAAACAGACCATGTAAATTGCCTCTAATCAAGTTAATTACTTCAGCGAGATGGTCTTGATTATTGGCAAAATCAAATTTATCAATGTCAACAATTAACAACTTTCCATCAGAATAAGACAATATCCATTTTTCATATAATTCATTAAGTTTTTTTAAATAATCCAATCTCAAATTCTCTTCATAATCTCTTCCTCTTTTTTGGATTTGCTCTACTAGTTTAGGTATTGAAGCTCTCAGATAAATTAACAAGTCAGGTGGAGTTATCTTTGTGCTCAAAGTTTGAAATAAATCTCTATAATTCAAATAATCTCTTTCTGACATCAAACCCATATTATACAAATTTGGAGCAAAAATTTCACAATCTTCATAAATTGTTCTATCCTGAACAACTGTTTCTCCTCCTTTTTGAATTGCATAAATTTGTTTGAATCTAGAATTTAGGAAATAAACTTGAAGATTAAAAGACCAACGAGGCATATCAAGATAAAAATCCTCCAAATAGGGATTGGATTCTACTTCTTCATATTGCACTTCCCAATTAAAGTTTTTACCTAATAAAGTTGCTAAAGTTGTTTTTCCTGCTCCAATATTTCCAGCTATTGCAATATGTTTAATTTTTGGTTCAATCATGACTAGAAATATTTAATATTTAATAATTCTTTTGTAATTTTTATTGTTTCATTTGCACTCAGTGCGGCTCTTCTTGCTCCATCATTCAGTACATCTTTTAAGTACTGCGGATCGTTTTCAAATTGGAATATTTTTTCTCTAATTGGATGAATCCAATTAACGACATCGTTACTCAGCCTATTTTTCAAATCGCCAAAGCGAATAGTGCAATCCATCCAAGAATTGGAGTAAAACTGTATCGTCTCCTCGTCGCTTACTAGTTTTAGCAAATCCAACAAGTTTTGAATTTCCAAAGGTATTGGTGAGTTAGGGATCACAGGTGAAGGGGCTGTTTTAGCCTTTTTAATTTTTTTAATTATCATTTCATCTGAATCCGTAAGATAAATTGCTGCATCAGGATTATCATGTGATTTGGACATTTTACCACTTCCATCAAGAGAAGGCACTTTAAGCAACTCCGATTTATAACTAAATGCCTGTGGTTCTGGGAAAACCACCTGATTAGCTAATAAATTAAATCTTTGAGCAAAGTTTCTTGCCATTTCCAAATGTGGTTCTTGATCTTTACCCACTGGTACTTTTGCTGCCCTATGTATTAATATATCAGCGGCCATTAAAACAGGATATGTCAGTAAGCCTGCATTGATGGTTTGTCCAGGAGTTCTCAACTTCTCTTTAAAAGTTGGAACTTTTTCAAGTTCCCCCTTATATGCAAACATATTCAATATGAGATACAATTCAGAGATTTGTGGTAGGTCGCTTTGGACATAAATCACTGATTTATCGGGATTCAATCCACATGCCAAGTATATGGAGAGTACCCGTTTCACATTTATTGGCAATTCATTAGAAAATGGGTGTGTAGTAAGGCTATGTAGATCGGCAATAAAAAAATAGTTATTGGGGTAATCCTCTTGCATTCTCACAAAATTCGCTATG
>CAYZQX010000335.1:0-4909 GCA_964480615.1 uncultured Chitinophagales bacterium
TGCTTTGTCTGGGATACCAGGACTCCTGACAATAACATCAGCATCCAGCATTTTTTCAAGCGTATGACCATACTCTTCATAAATTACACCCCAACTATCTAATGCTATCTTATTTTCTTCAGTTATTTCATTCATCTCCGATAAGAGAACTGAATATCCCTGCTTGGCACCAAGGCGTGCTGCACCCATACCACTTCTCTTTTGTCCTAGTATAACAAGCTTTTTCATTACCTTAATTTTAATGTTAATATGGTAAGGACGGCAAGTAAGATGGCTACAATCCAAAATCTAACTACAATCTTTGATTCATGCATTCCAAGTTTTTGGAAGTGGTGATGCAATGGCGACATGAGAAATATTCTTTGTCCGACGCCTGATTTCTTTTTTGTGTATTTAAAGTAACTTACTTGCAGCATAACAGATAAGTTTTCAACAATAAAAACACCACATAATATGGGTATCAATAACTCTTTGCGTATAATAATAGCCAATGAGGCGATGATTCCACCTATTGCCAATGATCCAGTATCTCCCATAAATACAGATGCTGGATAGGCATTATAATATAAAAACCCTATACAAGCACCTATGAATGCAGCAACAAATATGGCAAGCTCACCAGTCTCAGGCAAATACAGTATATTCAAATATTCAGCAGTTATATAGTTACCACCTAGATATGTAAATATCATAATAGTAATACCAATAATCGCTGAAACCCCTGTGGCCAATCCATCCATCCCATCAGTAAGATTAGCACCATTGCTTATAAACATTATTATCAAGGTGATGAAAGGTATATATAGCAAAAATCCAAAAGCCTCCCACCCTTGGTGAATCCAGCCCAATAACTGATCATAATTCAATTCTGCGTCTTTGATAAAAGGTATTGTTGTTACTGGTGCCTTATAATCGGCTACCAATCTTTTTCCTTGATCGGATTGTAATACCTTGCGGCTCACTTCATTGATCAACACTGTTTCAGGGCTATGCGTAATATCTTCTCTCACTTTTACATCAGGATGAAAGTACATAATCGCACCTACAAATAATCCGATCACACACTGACCAACTAATTTAGTTTTAGCAGCCAATCCATCTTTATTGTTTTTAAACACCTTAATATAATCATCTAGGAACCCAATAGCACCTAACCATATTGTTACTACAAGCATAGTGATGATGTATATATTATCGAGTTTAGCAAATAACAAGGTAGGTATAAGTATGGCTCCTAAGATTATAAGGCCACCCATTGTGGGCGTACCTTGCTTTTTCTCTTCCCCTTGAATACCTAGGTTTCTTACTGTCTCCTTTATTTGCTTTCCACGTAAAAAATTAATTAATCTTTCACCCAATATCAATGCAATAATCAATGACAATACCATCGCCGATCCAGCTCTAAAACTGATAAAGCGAAATACACCTGAACCAAATAAGTTATACTGTGTATCGAGATATGTGAATAAATGATATAACATGCTAATTCTTATTGGTTATGAGGTCAAGACAATTGCGCAAGGTAGCACGATCATCAAATGGATATTTAACACCTGCTATCTCCTGTGTTTTTTCATGGCCTTTGCCTGCTAACAAGATGATGTCGCCATGATTAGCAAGCATACACGCTGTTCTTATTGCTTCCTTACGATCAGTGATCGATAGAGTCTTGCGAATATGCTGTGGCTCAATACCGCTCTTCATATCCTCGATGATCGAATCGGGATTTTCAGATCTAGGATTATCCGATGTAAGTATAATTTTATCGCTAAGTGATGCCGCTACATTGGCCATTTTTGGTCTTTTGGTCTTATCGCGATCACCTCCACACCCAACAATGGTAATAAGCTGCTCATTTCTCGTTCTTATGTCATTGATTGTTACCAATACTTTTTCTAAAGCATCAGGTGTATGTGCATAATCAACTATGCCCAATACATTGATATTATTATTCCTAATAACTTCAAATCTTCCTTCTGCTGCTTTTAAATTGCTAAGCGCAGGTAGAATAGTATCTTTATCATATCCCAATAATATTGCAATAGAATAGATTGCCAATAAATTGCTGGCATTAAATTCACCGATTAAAAAGGTGTGTACCTGGGTATCATCTAGCTCCAGGTACAAACCATCAAATGAGTTTTCCAATACACGGCCTTTAAAATCGGCTATGGTATGGACTGCATAAGTAAATCTTTTTGCTGAAGTGTTTTGTAACATCACATTGCCACGTCGATCATCTTTATTTGCTAGTGCAAAGGCTGTTGGTGGGAGCCGATCAAAAAACGTTTTCTTTGCTTCGATATAGTTATCGAAGGTTATGTGATAATCCAAATGGTCATGGGTGATATTGGTAAATACGCCGCCAGCAAAATCTATCCCTGTAATCCTATTCTGTACAACACCATGTGAACTTACTTCCATAAATACGATCTGGCATCCGTTTTCGACCATTAAGGCCAATAACTTATTGAGATGCATTGCATCAGGAGTAGTATGTGTTGATTCTAAGGTTTCATTTCCTATTCTATAAACAATGGTGGATATTAGCCCACACTTTATTCCTAAACTCATGAATAATTGGTAACATAAGGTACATACGGTGGTCTTTCCATTCGTCCCTGTTACACCTACTATCTTTAATTTTCTTGATGGGTAATCATAAAATGCGCTTGCACAATAAGCTACGGCCTCACTCACATTTTCAACCACGATATATACAACCCCATTTTTCAATTCAGAAGGAACTGTGCTACATAAAATCATTATTGCACCGCTCTCTATTGCATTGCCTATATATTGATGCCCATCGTTGACTGTTCCCTTAATAGCAGCATAGAGATATCCATCCTTTACCTCGCGAGAATCGCCTGTTATACCCATGGCATTAGAATCACAAAATCCAATGATTTTTGCCTTAGGTAAAATGGTTGATATTTGATTAATAGATAGCATTAACTTAATTCTAAACTTATTACATTTTCTTTTATCAATGTAGCCCCTGCCTCAGGATACTGGCGCTTCACTTTTCCTTTGCCATTAAAGACTACTTTAAGCCCAAGATTCTCCAATAAAAAAATAGCATCTCTCAAGCCCATACCTTTTACATTTGGTATCTTATTTTCGGCAATTACATTGTTTTCAAAACGCACTGATTTTTCTTCTGCTTTTGTCAGTGCCCACACATCAATTGGATTGCCCTTAGTCCTAATATCCAGCTCACTATATATAATTCCCAAATCCATTTTATGACCATTCTTTGCAAGTGGAATTAAATCACCAT
Organism: uncultured Chitinophagales bacterium; assembly: GCA_964480615.1. GTDB lineage: Bacteria > Bacteroidota > Bacteroidia > Chitinophagales > UBA2359 > CAYZQX01. The sequence continues at coordinate 3,284 of CAYZQX010000335.1, forward strand.
CACAGGCAATAGCTTGTGAAGACTCTATGAAATCTTTTTCTATACTTAGATATTTTTCAGCTATTTCTTTAAATACAGGTGCTGCTGCATTTGCGCCATAATAACTTCCTTTGCTTGGTTTATGAACACATACAATACAAGAATATATTGGATTATCAGCTGGAAAATATCCTACAAAACTAGCATTGTATCCATCAGGATTTTTATAGGATCCATTCTTTGGGATGATAGCTGTTCCTGTTTTACCTGCTAGCTTATAGTTCGCATTTTTTATTGTCATAGCCGTTCCTTCCACTACCACATCCTCCAAAAAGTCTTGTATTAATTCAGCTTCTTTGGCGGTACACATCTCCCCTAATTTACTAGGTGCAAAACGTCTTAAACTCTCATTACCTTTCCTAATCTCACTTATTAAATATGGTTTCATCACTACACCATCATTGGCAATGGCATTATAGAAAGTCAGGTTTTGTAATGGTGTAATTTGCAACCCATAACCGAATGACATAACTGGCAAGGTAGTACTGGTCCATTGTTTAGTATCAGGTGTGGTTATAAATGGTGGATTTTCACCTTCTAACTCGATTCCAGTAGGACGGTCGAGGTGCATTGCACTCAGATTCTTAAAAAAATCATTGGGTTGATTTTCATAAGCTTTAGTGATTAACTGTACCATCGCCTCGTTCGATGAATGCGAAATTGCTTGCTTTATGCTCAGTGAGTCAAATTCCACATGTTCATCCTTGATAATCAAATTGCGATACTTATAGGAATCCTTTACATTGATAAAACTACCTTGCTCTACTTTCTTATCTTTGATAAGGCTGAGCATAACCGGCACTTTAAATGTAGATCCAGGTTCATAGCGTTCCCCTATAGCATAATTATAATCTTCATAATAGCGTCCTTCATTTTTGCCGAGATTAACCATAGCCTTAACTTTTCCTGTTTTTACTTCCATAACCACCACACAGCCGTGCATAGCATCGTGTGCGATTAATGAGTTATGTAGGGCTTTGTCGGCTATATCTTGGAGTCGTATATCTATGGTAGTGATTACATCATTGCCATTTTGAGGCTTACCATCAATCTCATATACAGCTATCCATTCATTTCCGCTAATTAACTGTTCTACTTGGCTGAGTTCTTCTCCTTTGAGGTATTCATCAAATTTGCCTTCTATACCGATTGATTTTGCATTCTGTCTGGTATAGCCGAATGTGCGCTCTCCTAGTCCATCGAATGGCATTAAGCGTGAATCCGTTTCCTTTATTATTAAGCCGCCTTTGTTCCTTCCTTTTCTCAGCAATGGACATTCTTTAATCGCTTTGGCATCCATAAAATCTAGGTCTTTAGCAAGTAAAAAATAACCTGTCTTTTCTTTGCGTGCATTGATAAGATTAGCCTTGTATTCAGCTGCTGAATACTTACCAGCACGCTGACTCAATACTAAAGCTATACTATCAACTGCTTGCATAAACTCTTCTTGTGTATAGTTTTTATTTGAAGCATCAAATCGCAATTCAAAGGTGGACATTGAAGTTGCTAATAGCTTTTCATTACAATCGTATAGATCACCTCTTCTTCCTTTTATGGTGGTAATCCTTGTCTTGTTCTCACCTATTT
>CAYZQX010000336.1:0-4888 GCA_964480615.1 uncultured Chitinophagales bacterium
ATAACTAACTTCAATGATCCCTACCGAATCACGCTCACAACTTGTACCACTACCAACAGTATAAGTGAATTCGATATCACCTGGTGCAACCAAAGTTGCATTAAACCAATGATCATAGATAACACCCGGTATATTACAGTACCATACCCCATTAGGATCACCTGTAATTAGCGCATCCAAATCAAAGTTTTCATCATCAGCGCATACAAATGTAGATTGCCAGCCTGGATCAGCAGCACTACTAACGGATATTTCCCTAGTTAAAGTAGTCTCACATTCGCCACTTCCAACTGTGTAGGTCAAATTATAAACATCAGGTGCAAGATTGGATGTGTTCCATACATTGTCCTGAATACTTACTAAAGCGTTATCAGAAGACCATTCACCATCAAGATCAGCACCATCGAGCAAAGTATCCAACAAAACCGATTCACCTTGACATAAAGCGAAGTCAAAAAAATCTGCATTACCTGAGGTACTGAATATAATATCATAGGTTAATACTTGATTACAATTTTCATAGCTTATATTGTAATTTATTGTAGAAGTACCTACTGATGGTCCCGGCCCATTGGCTGGAATTGTATTGATAAAATTACCATTCTCCACCCATTCTCCTGTCCAAATGCCGTCATTCAATGTATCATTGTAAATAAATGGGGTAAGATCTACAAGGCCTTGATCTAAACAAATAGAAGGTAGTATGATATCAGGATTGAGATCAACAATTTCTATCTGAAATACATCTGTTACAGCGCAATCACCACTACCCATGGAGAGATATACATTGTGTATTCCCACACCACTGAGTTCGGGATTAAACCAGCGATTTAACACAATATAATCCTCTCCAGATTCGGCACTCCAAGAGTGTATGGTTGATCCGCCAATGTCGAAAAAATCATCCAAATCAATAGGGCTATCTTGGAGACAAAATGCACCAGGAACTGTCCATTCATATTCAGCGCCTTGTACGATGGTAATGAATCCTGACTGTGACACTTGACAGTTCTGTCCTATACCTACTGAATATTCAATAGCATATTGTCCAGGGTCTAACCCGTCAGAAATGAAATAACCATTGACAATATAAGGGGGTAGCCCATTCCAATCAATATTATCATCCCAAGATCCATTAGGCGATCCACCTGCTAATGCTACTAAACTATCCAAATTAATTGGGGATGAGCTAGTGCATATCGCAATTTCTTGCCAACTGGCATCAAGGCTTGATGCATCGATCACCTGAATGGCATCTGTATAAATAGATGTACAAGTACCACAACAACTATAACTGAGGGTATATTCCGCTTCAGCATTAGAAGGTGGATCAAAGGTATATATTTGTGTTACAGGATTATAATTAACATAATCCATCGTAGGGTCATTTTCAGACCATATACCATTCGTATTGGAGCCTGGATTCAATAATGAATTTAATGGGAATCCACTATTAAGATTTGTACTGCATATACTTATAGGCGTCCATTCAGAATTGGATTGTGAAGCCACATTAATGTCGATAGGATCAATGATTATGGTGCAGTCAGAAGAAATAATTAATGGCTGTACGGTGATGACTGTGCTGGAAGAAGGCATACTGATTATTCCATTGGGGATCGCTTCACCAGTAGTAATATTTTGCCAAGCTGCCTCCCAGTTTCCAAAACTGTATTCACTATTCAAATCAATGGTTTCATTAGGGCAAGCATTCATATCCATTATAGGCATAGGAACATCCATTACAACAATGGTAACATCCTCCGTATATCCACATATTCCATTGGATTCAGGTAAAGTATAATTAAGGTCATAAACGCCAGGTTCCGCACTGAACATATTATTAATCACACCATTTCCACTCCACTGTCCAGGAATATTTACATAAGGATTATTATTGAGGTTATAAGGTCCTATGCCGCAAAGGGTGTCCACCGCTATAACTACATCGGCAGCAGGATTAATATTAATATTACCTGTAGCAGTATCAGAACAAGAACCACTGCCTACTTGACATTCCAGTGCAATAAGTCCTTGCATTCCATCTGTATTAAGCATCCCATTCTCAATAATTGCTCCAGTGCCAGATAATATCCACTGACCTCCTGAATCCGGTACTAGAAAGGAAAAATTAGATATATCATTCAAATCAATTAGATCCCCTTCACAGAAATTATTGGGAATAAACCAGTCAGCTATATAACCATCAACTACAAATAGATTTGTATTGAGGTTATATTCACAAGGTCCACTTAGTATATTGCATGTAATAGTGTAAGTACCACTTACTAGATTGGCGGTGTTAATCTGATTAAATCCATTAATGGGAACCGAAGGATCGATAGCCCAAGCAGCATTTGTCAAAGGCGTTCCATAAAACAATGTATCGAGGTCTATCAACTGATTTTGGCTAGCACATATAGATGCATCAGCTAAACTTACCGTAAAATTATCTTGTACAACAACGCTGTGTTGTTCTGATTGAGGGCAATCTAGACCAACAGTATAGGTTATAAAATAAGTTTCACCATTAGTATAATTTTGATAATCCCATATTCCGTCATTTAATTCAATTTCAGTGCCGTTTATATCAATCGTCCATGTTCCGATGGTAGATGATCCAGCTAACAATGCTGTATGGAGATCCACATCAGAACCACCTGAACATAAGGTCAACATGTTTGGGTCCCAACTTGGAATCAAGTCTTCTGTAATTGAAATATTCACTGCCATTTCTTCTTCACAATCCATTCCATTAAAATTTATAACAGCCCAAAACTGACCAGCATCGGAGGTAATTCCTCCAACAATAGGATTGTTGTAATCAGGTGTATTTTGACCTATAAGATTGGGATACCAATCTACTGTAAAATTGCCAGCAGTTACCAGATCATCGAGGTCAAAAGGCTCATTCATACAATGCTCCACTCCAGGTTCAATTATGGGTGTAGGGGGCACTACCCCAGTAATTAACTGTTCTAATTGCTTATGACACCCAGTAAGTGGATCAATATATTCCAAAACAATATTATAGCTCGTTTGAATGTTATTAAAATTGATATTACCGTTAGGTATAGTGGTAAGATCTAGTGGATTAGTTGTGTAATAACTCCAATAAAATCCATTAGCTGTAGTACAATCACTGACACTCATATTAGAATCAATAAAAGATTGACACAAATTAATATTCGAGCAAAAGCTCGTATTCAGTGGAACAAACTCAATACTTGGTGCTGGAAAAACCTCTAAAACTAAATTTTCAGGAAATGCGCAATTCGCTAAAAAGTTCGTAGAAACTTGAAATGTATAAATGCCAGGATCAGCGTGTGCAAGGTCAAATGAATTATTGTTTATAATATATTGGCTACCGTTCGTGCAAATCCAGTTGCCAAAACTTGGCGAATCATCAGTAAGATATTCATTCAGCAAGATAGTGACACCAGAATTATCATCGGCCTCACATAGATCAGTTTCAGTAAGTGGATTGATAACAAATTCCACATCAGGATAAATAAAAAAGGTAAGAAATTCCGTATCACATCCTGGTGAAGAAATGCTAAAACCCAGCTCAAGAAATGATGTATTTGGATCATAATGATCCGCAAATGCATCACCTACAAAATATATCTCCCCTTGTAAATAAGATTGCAATAAAGGATTGATTGTAGTAATAGTCAAATCATTATTGAGTGCATCAACATAATCACTATTATCAGTAAAGTTAATTGTCAAAAAATTTTGAGCACATTCATCAATTGTATTATCACCTATTATTAAGCCACAGGGAGGCAGTGGATGCTCGGAAAATCCCAAGGAAAAAAGAGGGATATTGGCCGCCATGAGCTGTAGAGTAATGGTGCACCAGAGTGCATAAATAAGGATATGATTATATCCGTATAGGATACGGAGGTAGCCTATTTTTTTACAGGCTAGTTCCATCCAATGCCGTAATTTAATGAAAAAACGGTTCATTTTGCAATTTGGTTAATAATATTCTGAATTCGGGGATAAATTTAGACATTAAATGTCATATTATCAACATATCAACACAAAAAATATTCCATTTAGTCTTTTATATATATCCTTTTGAGCCTTTGGGACAGAGAAGTGAGGATTTCATAGGCGATTGTATGACAAGAAGTGGCTAATTGCTCAATATGCCAGGTGGGGCTGAATAGAATTACCTCATCCCCGATATGAATATTTTTAACATGTGTTACATCTACCATACACATGTCCATGCATATATTTCCAATAGTTGGACAAGCTACTCCATTAATGAGCACTTCAAAATGACCATTACCAGCACTCCGATGAATTCCATCGGCATAGCCAATATTAATCGTAGCCACTCTTAACTCACCCGACACATTGGAAGTTCTAGTATACCCTATCCGATCACCCGATTTTACAGATTTTAGCTGTGCTATATATGTTTTTAATGTATGTACAGGTTCCAAAAAGGGTTTTTCATCCGCATTACTTGTAAGGCCATAGAGGCCGATCCCAATTCGGACCATTTCATATTGGTAATTAGGATGAAGGCGGATTCCCGAACTATTGAGTAGGTGTCGCATTGGTTTATAGCCCAGTTGCTCAATTAATTTATTAGCCATCACATCAAACAACTCCGCTTGGTAATGGACGTAGGAGGAAGGCGAATGATCCTCCGATGCAGATAGATGGCTTAAAATAGATTTTACCTTGACCAACGATTGATCATTTAGTATAATGCCCAATTGCGCTATCTCATTCGCTTCAAGACCCAAGCGATGCATCCCTGTATCTAATTTCAAGTGGATGGGATAGTCCACAATTTCCTTATCTCTCAAAAACTCAATAAAGGCATAAAGTAAGTCAAGCGCATAAATTTCTGGTTCAAGATTGT
>CAYZQX010000337.1:0-4876 GCA_964480615.1 uncultured Chitinophagales bacterium
AAGCGATAGGGATAGGAAGGGTTTGTACTGGGGTGGCGGGCTTTCGGCTTTATTAAATACAAGTTCCTGAAAGCCCGCCACCCCAGTACCGAAGCGACAGCGTAGCCCTGTATAGCCCGGGCCTATCCCTGAGCGCAGCCGAAGGGTAGGCATCGCCCAATTTTTTTTATGGAGGATCGCCATCATATCGAATATGAAAATTGCCTCCTTAGGGCTTTAGTTATTGCTGAGCGGTAAATCAATGAAGATTTAAAAAGGCTGTAATGAGCTAGATTACTTATGATTCATAAGTCCTATATTGAGCTATAAAAAACGCTCTTTTTTTACCTGAAGCCATTCAAGTGCAGCATTGTGCATCAGGTCTTCAGTTATGCCACTATTAAATTTGCCATCTATTACAAGTTGTCCAGGCAAATCCTCGCCTAGTGGAAATGGGTAATCGCTACCAATACATATTTTTTTAGAGCCTACGAGGTCGATTAAGTATTTCAAAACTTTGCCATCATGGACAAGTGTATCGAGCCAAAACTTTCCAAGATATTCTCTAGGGTTGCGGTCATTATCGATAGCACACAAATCAGGCCTTACTTGAAAACCATGTTCGATCCTGCCGATGGTACTCGGAAAACTTCCTCCTCCGTGTGCAAATGCTACTCTGAGCAGGGGCAATCGCTCCAAAACGCCACCAAATATCATAGAGCAGATGGCTAGTGAGGTCTCGGCGGGCATACCTACCAACCAAGGCAGCCAGTATTTTGTCATTTTGTTTTGCCCCATCATATCCCATGGGTGTACAAAAATAGCAGCATTGAGCCGCTCACATGCCTGAAAAAATGGAAATAATTCAGGGTCTGATAAGTTCCAATCGTTGACATGTGTGCCTATTTGCACGCCAGCAAGTCCTAGCTCTCCCATACAGCGTTCAAGCTCTCTAATGGCCAGTTGAGGGTCCTGAAGCGGGATTGTCCCGAGCCCTACAAAGCGGTTGGGCATGCGGTAGGCAATATCAGCTATATGATCATTAAAAAATCTGCTGGTCTGTAGGCAGTCATCGGGCTTAGCCCAGTAATGGAAAAGGACAGGCACAGTGCTGAGTACCTGAACCTGACAGTGAAAAGCATCACATTCCTTAATACGCTGGGCTAGATCCCAACAATTGCACTGGATTTCCCTGAAAAAACGGCCATCCGCCATCATTCTCGCCGCATTGGGCTTATGATGATCTAGACTAATAAATCCCCCATAGCCAAACTTAGCTGCCCAATCGGGCATTTTTTCCGGTAAGATGTGCGTGTGAATATCAATTTTTAGCAAAACAGTACCATTTTGGGTTGAACTGCTCCTGATAGGCAGGAGCATTGCCCAAAGATAATTTTAAATTCCCAGAGGGAAGAAAAACGTGAATATAAACATAAAAATATTTTTTAGGTTATTGTAAAATATTGAAAAACCGCAGTGCTATAGCAGTATTTGGGTAAAAAAGGAAATAGCTTAACCAATTATCCAGCCAATTAGTTCAGATTAAAATCTTGCAGTTCTATAACGCTTTTAGGGTTCTCTTCATTGTATAAAGTTAGGCGAAAGTATTTTTGACCCGTCAATGCGAGGATAAAAATCAGGTCAGCCGGCGATACGGCATATACCGAAGGGCCTTTTTTAATACTGAACTGGCCTTTGGGGCTCTTTTTGTAGAACTTAGTGTGAAAGGTCATCATTTTGGACATCGAATGTCATTTTGCTGTACTATAACAATTTTTATGCCAAAAAAAAGGGGGCATTGATTGCCCCCTTGAAAATTAGCTCTTTCTGCCGTTATTGGATTGGTTCTTATTCAGCCTTTATTTTTGAGGACCCTGATTCATCTTTTTGAACATTGCTAGGGTTGCCCTTGTAGGTGATGTGTGAAGCACCTGATCCTTTCGCCTCAATAGCCTCAGCGGCATACACCTCTGCCTTGCTGGCACCTGACGCCTTAACATCTACTTCACTGGTAATAAAATCTTCACTATTGAGTTTAGAAGCTCCACTTACAGAGGCATCTAACCTTTCAGATTTACCTACTAACACAGCTTTGGAAACCCCTGTAATTTCGATAGACATCCGTTTAACATCCGAATTCATATCCAATGTGGAGGCACCTGAAATATTTATATCTACTTGGTCGAGATCAAAACCTGAAACTTCTACTTTACTAGCACCAGTCACTTCGAGATCCTTTAAGTTATTCAATACAATCTTTACCTTGTGTTTATGGTCGAAGTCGTTACTATTCCAAGACCATGAGAAATCCTCTTTATTGCTGAACTGCAATTTATTGCCCTTTACTTCTATTTCTATATCATCATCTTCGGGGGAGCTAATGGAATAGGAAGTTTCATCGCCTTTTACGATCATTATTTGTAAGTTTCCTGCTACTTCGATAGCATCGACATCGTCAATGGCTTGGGTACTCCAATTGCCGCTCGATGTATTGAAATGTGTTTGATTATTGCTATCTATTTTTGATTTTTCATTATTCGGGCAATCATTACAGCTAAGACCTTCTTCGGTCATTGTCCAATAGTGGCCTACCATATCACCATCCCAAGTATTGTGAACGTTTTTCACATCATGTAGCATTTCTTCCATCGACTGATCAATAAATACGGTCTTGCCTACTGGCAACATCATGGTTAAGTTAAGGCGTTGATTGTGAAATTTATCAGCCTTCTGAAATTCAAAATATGGATCCAACAGAATATTTTTATCATTTACATTAAAACCATATTGTACATTTTGTAAAAAATTCATAGCTTCTTCTCTTGATCTACCATTTGATTTTACTTCCTTGATTATTTCAACCTTATTGTTTAATGATTTTTGAATATCAAAATTCACATCATTGATAAGAATATTATTATCGTTATAAGCGATGCTTCCAAGCTGAATATGATTGCTCATATAGCTATCTTTTTGTTGTTCAAAATAATCGCGATTTTGGGTAGCTAATACCATGGTATCGCCTGTAATATCTTGTGTAAGAATATTTGCACTCATTTGTGATGTCCGTCTAAACTCAGTTGCATACTTGATACCTGTAAAGGCACATAGGATGAAGGCAAAGAACAACACTGCTAAAGAAATACCTAAAATTCTACCTCTGTATGGAATGCGCACATTAAAAAATCGCGGTAGTATGTAGAGCAATGCGATTGCAATAGGAATTGCAGCTAACAAAAACATACCTAAATAAGCTGGCCAGGTCCATACGTTGTTCGGGATAAAAATGTGGCTAATATGCGGGCCTACATAAACCATGCTTGCAAACAATGCTATAGCAGCAGTTACAAGTGATAATCCTACAATTACAGCTATAAATATGGCAAACCAATAAAATATTTTTATTAGAATTTTTCCGAGTACACCTATAAGTGTTATAAATGCATTGAGTACAGAATGAATTCCAGTGTTCAGTGTGTTACTCGTATTAGAACTTCTAAAGTCATTGAGATTAGCTGATAGATTATCGATGCCTTCTTTCACTGTTTTTTCGATGGATGAAACATTGATGGATTCGCCCCTCATACTGAGTTTATCACTACTTGACTTAGCAGCAGGTATAATGATACTCAAGATGATGTATATAATAAACCAAAAACCAAAGCTAATAGCAAGTAGTCCTACAAAGATCAACCTAATCCATAGAGGATCGGTAATACCAAAATAGGCACTCATCCCAGAACACACCCCTGAGATCACCTTGTCTTCTTCATTTCTAAATAGCCTTTTGCCGCTATTAAAGGCATTTGCATTCGTATTCATATTATTTGGGTTGGATTTATACTGTTCATTTTTACTTGACTCATCCACTATAGATTCAATTCCATCGTCAAACTGATCTGGAGAACCCATAACTTGAATCATTTTATTGATTAATTCTAAGTCCACAGCGGTTTTCTTTTCCTTAAGTATGGATTCAGAAAAAATTTCAGCAATGCGCGATTCTATATCCATTATTATTTCTTCACCTCCTTGGGTATTGGCAAAATGAGCTCTGAGCTTGTGGAGATAATCGGATAAAGTTTCGTAGGCAGGCTCTTCAATGTGGAAGACCATGCCCCCTACATGGGCTGTATAAGTTTTATTCATTGTTTGTTTGATTTTGAGAGGTGATGGAATTAACAGCTATAATCATTTCAGACCAGGTAACTTTTAGCTCTTCAAAAAGACTAATTCCTGTATCTGTGAGCTGATAATATTTGCGTGGTGGGCCTGATTTAGATTCTTCCCACCTATATTGTAGATAGCCTTCGTTTTTTAGGCGGGTCAATAATGGGTATAAAGTGCCTTCCACCACGATAAGCTGTGCTTGGCTAAGGTTGGACATAATTTCAGAAGGATACATTTCACGGCCCCTCAACAAGGCCAGTATGCAGAACTCCAAAATGCCCCTTCTCATCTGAGTTTTGGAATTTTCGATTTTCATAGGGCAAAATTACATTAAATTTTAGTACTATGCAATACATAGTACTAATTTATTTTATATTTCTATTAATATTATAGTAGTGTATGGAAAAATTGAACACTTCATTTAGAAAAAATTGTAATTTTGTGACCTAAATCAAGTATTTCGTCCATATTGAGGACATTGAGCCAAAAAAAATCATTTTTTAAAAAATATATGAGAAAAATTCTTCTATTATCATTGTTGGGATTCATTAGTTTTACAATGAATGCCCAAACGAAAAGCGAACTAGAAGCCAAGATCGCAGATTTAACAGGGAAAGTGGGTACATTACAAGGCGATTTGGACAAGGCCAAGGCAGCCTTAGAACTTATCAACACCGAAGGTTGGAAAAGAGGTGGAGTCGGTAATTTGAATGTAGGCGCTGCCTCT
>CAYZQX010000338.1:0-2767 GCA_964480615.1 uncultured Chitinophagales bacterium
CCCTTGTAAGTGGAGCTTATCCATCATTTCATTAGGAGATGGAAATCGCAAGTTGTCCCAAGTAAATGACTTGTACTGATCCATGTAATGTATATCTAGGTGCAACACATCCATAGGGATATTTTTATTGTAAAATCTATTTACAATATCTAAGACTTCTTGTTGTGGATAAAAACTATAACGACTATGATGGTATCCAAGCGCCCATTTAGGAGGCATGTTCATAGTACCAGTAAGCAAAGAATATTGCTGAACTATTTCAAGAAGTGAATTGCCAAAAATAAAATAATAATCAAGCACCATAGATTCCGCACCAAAAGAAATAAATCTATTATTCGATGCGCCAAAATTGAAAATTGTTTTACCTGGAGAGTCGAGAAAAATACCATAACATCCTTCATCATTTATAGCGATGAAAAAAGGTATGGAGGCATACAAAGGGTCTTGATTAATCCCATACCCAAATTGATCAGAATTCCAATTTACAAATGCCCTCCCCACCCTATTCATATTACCAGTTTTTTCACCAAGTCCATAAAATTTCTCATTTGGCTTTTGTGATCTATAATTCGTCACTTGATTGCCAAGCCAGGAAGTTTTAAATTGGGCATCTTCAGATGAAAGGGATTGACCAGTGGATGAAATAAAAGCACATGCGCCTAATTTCTTATTAAAAACTAAGCTTCCATTATTCGACTTTATTTGAATTTCAAATTCAGAGTCCTCAACCACCCAATTATCCAGTGTGTCTGGTTTTAGGATGCGTGCATAAGAAAAATCTCTATATGAATACTCATTTGGTTTAGTTACTACACGCAATATATTTTCATTGTAAGGAACGATCGTAATTGAATGGTTTTTACATGCAATTGACCACCTATTATTTAGTTGATGAAAGCTTAGGTATTCAGACAAGTTAATATTGCGCATATAATTGGATCGAGCCGCTAAGGTATAAAAAATTGGAACAAGTGAGGCTATCAGATTCGTTTTTACTAATATCCGCTATAAAAACATCCTTGAATCCGATAAAACAAAACATCGTGTAATAAAATAATATCAGGATTTAATACATATAGTATTTGGTAGTACATTATTCAATAATTGAATGAATAAATCATCCAAATAAGGAGGCCCATTACCTATATCTAAATTAATCCCTATCAATTATCCAGTCATTCAACAATATTACAATGCCCTATTAAAAACTGAAAGAAAGAGAAACCAAACAAAAAAAGCCAGCAATTAATTGCTGGCTTTTTGTAATTTCAAAATATCGATTTCTACTTGCTAACTCGAATATAACCACCAAAAGCATTGGTATTATCTCCATCAATAACAATTTGGTAAATAAATATACCAGCATCAAATTGATCCAAATTAGCATTCACTTGAAACTCAAGATTCTGTATTTTATCATTGTAATTATAGATCAATTGACCATTAGTGGCATAAACGCTAAATGAAGCTAAATGATCATAATAACACTCTTCTAGTGAAGAGAAATTAAACTTACTCATAAGTGATTGGCTTCCAGGAAAAACAGATTGAGGGAGATTAATCTCACAGTCCTTCTCCTGTAATTCTAATTGATTATTTATCAAACTTTCCTGACCATTATCACAGTCGCTCTGAATGTCAATAAATGCAGATAAGGATTCACAGTTACCATTACTATCACAACCTGATATAACCAATTCGATCAAACCAGAAGATAGTGGTAGAGCAGTGTATCTAAAACAGTAATTATCCAATATTGTAATACCGCAACTATAATCGGCCACGATAGATACAATACTTAAATCTGGGTTGCAGAACTCAACACAAATTATTTGTGGCTGCATAGGTGTAGCACAAGTATATATATCCTGTGCAGTACAATTAGTTGGGCAATTAACTGTAATGGTTACAGTTGCCATATCAGTACCACCATGTCCATCGCATATAGTGTAAGTAAATTGTACCTCCCCAACGAATCCTTGACTAGGTGTATATACCCAGCCACTAGCTGTCAATTCAATGGTTCCACTGGTTACTGTAGGATTGCTGCATATAGTAAGAATATCGCCATCTATGTCTGTATCATTAGCTAAAAGGTTTAGTGCTGTAGGACTACAATCTATTGTATAAGTATCATCCTGTGCAACGGGAGGGTGGTTGTCATCACAATCACCTACTGTTACATTATATTGTATGGTTTGACAATCACCCAAGCTATTACAAGCGGTAATACTCAAAACTTCGCTTCCTATGAACTGAGGTAATGGTGTATATCTAATACAGTTTTCACCATCAATTATCTGTATAGAGCAATTGTACATCGACTCCACATTCGATATAATGATAGTGCCACTTAACAAACAAAAATCCGGACATATTACTAATGGTTCCATTTCTCCGGTACAAAGTTCTTCTATAATAGGATCACAATCCGTAGTAACATCTACACATACTGTAGCTGTATCCATTGCACCATCGGCATCACAAACGTTATAAGTAAAACAAATCTCACCACTTACATTTGCATTAGGAGTGAATACTAGGCAATTGCCTTCTTGTGTTACTGTGCCACCTGCACTAGGTTGTGTAAATCCACAAAGACTTAACACATCACCATCAAGATCGGTATCATTGGTCAATGTACAGATGGTAACTGCACCACCGTTAGAGGTAGTGTTGTCATCAACTGCTACTGGTGGATGATTAGGCTGTGTAACATCTACACATACTGTAGCTGTATCCATTGCACCATCGGCATCACAAACGT
>CAYZQX010000338.1:2867-4864 GCA_964480615.1 uncultured Chitinophagales bacterium
AACTGCACCACCGTTAGAGGTAGTGTTGTCATCAACTGCTACTGGTGGATGATTACATTCACCTACAGCAATATCAAAATGTATTTCATAAAAACAGCCATTAGAATCTTGGAGTACAAGGTCTAAATAGTCATATCCCACTAATTCCATCTGTGGTACTGGTGTATAGTCCACTCAGTCTCCTATAAGTGTAATCGAGCAATGGTACATTGATTCTGCTTCAATAATTTGAGATCCAGCAGGAATAGAACTACAAAGAGAGGCTGGGCAAATATTGATAGTTGTCATAGGTCCTGTACATAACTGAATATCTTCACAAATTATATTAGTGCCACAATCATCAGTAGAACTATTTGTATCGCAAGAGCCATTCACAAAATCGGTCACCCCATCACACTGAGCAAAACAAGCATTGACATAATCAACGCCTCCTGCACATACAGGTGCAAAATCCAATGGACAATTACAATCTGTTCCGCCACCATTACAAGCGCTGTATCCTGTTATGCCCATACAATCGGCTATACAAGCATTTGGATAGGCTATATCTCCTATACATACCGGTTCACCATCTACAGGGCAACCGCATGGTGTAGTAGGAACACAAGATCCATTTTCAAAATTGGTTACTCCTTCACACTGTGCCATGCAAGCATTAAAATAATTAACTCCATCAGCACATACAGGAGCATAGTCGGTAGGACAATTACAATCTGTTCCGCCACCATTACAAGCGCTGTATCCTGTTATGCCCATACAATCTGCAACACAAGCATTTGGATAAGCAATATCACCTACACATACTGGCTCACCATCAACTGGGCAGCCGCAAGGTGTAGTGGGTACACAAGGACCATCTACAAAATCTGTTACACCTTCACACTGTGCAAAACAAGCATTGACATAATCAACACCTCCAGCACATACGGGTGCAAGGTCCATAGGACAATCACATCCAGTTCCTCCACCATTACAAGGACCATATCCTGTTATACCCATACAATCGGCTATACAAGCATTTGGATATGCAATATCATCTATACATACTGGTTCACCTTCATCCGTGCAACCACAAGGAATCGTTGTTTCGCAAGATCCATCCACGAAATCAGTTACTCCTACACATAGCGCAAAACATTCATTATAATAATTAACTCCTCCAGCACATACTGGAGCATACTCCAATGGACACTTACAATCTGTTCCACCACCATTACAAGCGCTGTATCCTGTTATGCCCATACAATCTGCAACACAAGCATTTGGATAAGCAATATCACCTACACATACTGGCTCACCATCAACTGGGCAGCCGCAAGGTGTAGTGGGTACACAAGGACCATCTACAAAATCTGTTACACCTTCACATTGAGCAAAACAAGCATTGACATAATTAACACCTTCAGAACATACGGGTGCAAGGTCCATAGGACAATCACATCCAGTTCCTCCACCATCACAAGGACCATATCCTGTTATACCCATACAATCTGCAACACAAGCATTTGGATAGGCAATATCATCTATACATACTGGTTCACCATCTACAGGGCAACCGCATGGTGTTGTAGGAACACAAGATCCATTTTCAAAATTAGTTACTCCTTCACACTGTGCCATGCATGCATTAAAATAATTAACTCCATCAGCACATACAGGAGCGTAGTCGGTAGGACAATTACAATCTGTTCCACCATTACATGCGCTATAACCTGTTATACCCATACAATCTGCAACACAAGCATTTGGATAGGCAATATCTCCTACACAAACTGGCTCACCATCTACAGGGCAACCGCATGGTGTTGTAGGATTGTTATTGAAATAACATTCAGATGTCCATATTATTTGTTGATTAGTCAAATCAGCTAAACCAAAGGAACAATAGCCACTAGGATCTGGAGTGAAATATCCGTAGCTACACACCCAATTACCATCACAATCATATACTGGGAATCCAGCATCTGCTAAATATGGGCCAGGGTTATCAGTACAAT
>CAYZQX010000339.1:0-4843 GCA_964480615.1 uncultured Chitinophagales bacterium
AATCTCATTATCTCAACGAGACTAGTCTGTTCGTGGCACAACGATAGGGATTGCAAGGGTTTGTACTGGTCTGGCAGGTTCATTATGCTAGTTGTCATTATCTATGTTTTATAACCTGCCAGTCCAGTACCGAAGCGTCAGCGTAGCCCTGAAAAGCCCGGGCCGGAGGCATCGCCCATACCTCTTTTAATACTTATTTTGGAATCACAATATAAGTGGGAATTAATTAATTAACTAAAAAACAAACCCTATCCTATCGTGTTGTAACGCCTTGTGGAAAAGGGTTTTCATTCATACCCTTGACATTCTATAAGTGTATCACCTCGTTATATGCGGCGGCGGTTGCTTCCATAATTGCCTCCGACATGGTAGGATGTGGATGGATTGCTTTTAGAATTTCGTGGCCTGTAGTTTCCAATTTTCGAGCGGTAACTATTTCAGCGATCATCTCTGTAACATTAGCACCTATTAAATGCGCTCCTAACAATTCGCCATATTTGGCATCATAGATTATTTTCACAAATCCGTCGCGCTGGCCACTAGCAGTGGCTTTGCCTGATGCAGTAAATGGAAATTTGCCGATCTTTAATTCATAGCCCGCTGCTTTTGCTTGCTCTTCGGTATAGCCCACGGATGCAACTTCAGGCCAACAGTAGGTACAGCCAGGTATGTTATTGTAATCTATAGGTTCCGTGTGTTTGCCAGCGATGCCTTCAACACAAAGAATACCTTCCGCTGAGGCAACGTGTGCTAAGGCTTGTCCAGCCGTAATATCTCCAATCGCATATATACCTTTTACATTTGTTTGGTATTTTTCATCGACTTTTACTTTGCCTTTTTCCACTGCAATTCCAAGGGTTTCCAATCCAATATTTTCAAGGTTAGTACTTATACCAACTGCTGAAAGCACGATATCAGCTTCAAGGGTTTGTACTCCTTTTGCATTTTTTACTTGTACCTTGCAAGTTTTAGATTTTGCATCGATTGATTCAACTGAAGATTCAGTCATTATGGTCATACCCGCTTTAGTATATATTCGCGTAAGTTCTTTGCTTATGTCCGCATCTTCAACAGGAAGGATACGAGGCATAAATTCCACCACTGTAACTTTCGTTCCTAAAGTATGGTAAAAATATGCAAACTCCATTCCTATAGCGCCAGCACCAACGATAATCATAGAGCTTGGCAAGGTCGCTAAACTCATTGCTTCGCGATAACCTATAACTTTTTTACCATCTTGTTTTATATTGGGCAATTCACGGCTTCTTCCCCCAGTAGCAAGGATAATATTTTTTCCTTCTACCATTTTTTTAGTTCCATCTTTAGCGGTTACTTCTACCTTTCCTACAGCAGATAATTTTCCCGACCCCTCAATGACATCAATCTTGTTTTTTTTCATCAGGAACTGCACGCCCTTGCTCATTGTATCAGCAGTTGTTCTGCTGCGCTTTATTATGGCTGGGAAATCGGCTTTAGGCTTACCGACCACGACACCATAATCGCCGGCATGATTTAAGTAGTCAAAAACTTGTGCACTTTTTAAGAGGGCCTTGGTGGGAATACAGCCCCAATTCAGGCATATCCCTCCTAGTGATTCCCTTTCTATAATAGCGGTTTTTAAACCGAGTTGAGAGGCTCTAATAGCGGCAACATATCCACCTGGGCCGCTACCTATAACGATTAAATCATAAACCATGATCACAAAATTTTGACTGCAAAGATATGGTTATCTTCTCAATATGCGAAAAAGGAAATGATTAATGATGCTAGCACAATTGCTTTCGCAATACCATAGAATTAGGCTGTAGGTATCCGTTATAAGATATCTTCTTTAATGGTGATTCTATTCACTAATTAATCCTTGCTCAATAACTCAACAATATACGATTATGGCGATGCCTAAAGGCCCGGGCTCTACGCTATACTCCTCGCTCCTAAAGTCGCTGTGGGGTGTCGCTGCGATCCCTATCGCGAAAACAGTCCGAAATAGCAATAGCTAGGTGATGACATTTCTTATTTATAGTGCAAGCTTTTTTACTAAAACCCATAAAATGGTGAGCATATCCTTTGCATTTATAATGGCTAGAACCTCTTACAATAAAGGATTTCAGAGTTATTTAGCAAGCTCTATTTAGGATTCAATTTTTTTTACTAAAAATCAGATATTATTGTACATTTCCTTTGCACTTGCATATTCTAAAATCGCTTAGAATTAAAAATTTCGGAGTTATTGAGCAAGCCCATATTAATGTTTGAATAGAATGAAATATTATATTCTTACTATCTCAGATCATTTATTTCAATATCGCCATAGGCGGAGGTATTGAAGGAGAAGAAACTATTTTCTTTGGGTGTGGGTTTGGTATCTACCTTATCAATTCGATAGGTATAATGAATACCATTGCGAGAGAAAATTTTTGCTTGAGTTACAAGCCTGTTGGTCTTGCTGATGGTCAATCTTATCTTAAAATAAGGACTGGATTTTTCTAATGGAGTGAGGTCAATATATTGATAAGTTGTTCCTTCAACAATATCCTCACCCATATAGAGGAGCAAATATCCTTTTTCATAGAGTTTATAGAGTTTAGCGGGATTTATTTCAGTATCATCGCCATCTTGCTCACTGATCTGAACTTCTTTTTCATTAGGGAAATATGTCCATATTGTATTGCCATCTGAAATTCTCACCAGTTCATTGGTTTCAAGTCTATATTTCTCGCCTTTGACAAATACGGTTCCTTCTTCTCTTTTTTGCAAGCCACCACTACTATTCTCTACTAGTATAGTGAAGTTCGATTGCATGGCTTGAAGTGCTGAGTAGCGGGCATTTACATCATCCAAAATTTTTTTGGCTATCGCTGAATTATCCTGAGCGATACACGAGAAAGATGTAAATAATAGACAAAATAATGCCCCAAAAACCAGGAAGCTGGGTCGCAAAAAAACAGACTTATTCATTCAAAATATTTGAGGTTAGGACTGAATAGTAAAAGAATAGTTTAAAACAGGTTATACTTCGGCAGTACCAAAAATTTTATCGAGCTCCACTAAGTCCCCAACCAATACATCTCTTGGCTTAGAACCACGACTAGGTCCTACGATTCCTAAATTTTCCATTTGATCCATAATCCTTCCAGCACGATTATAGCCCAGTTTCATCTTGCGTTGCAATAAGGAGGTAGAGCCCATTTGTTCAGTTACGATGAGCCGAGCAGCCTGCATAAATATTTCATCGAGTTGGCCAATGTCAATTTTTCCTTCCATCTTATTCATCTCTTTTTCATCGACATATTCTGGCAAGATAAATGGTTCTGGATAACCTTGTTGTTGGTGTATGTGATTGAGCACATTATTCACTTCAGGTGTATCTACAAATGGGCCTTGCATCCTCACAGTATCACCATTGTGTGAAAACAACATATCTCCCCTACCGACCAGCCTGTCGGCACCAGCCACATCAAGGATGGTCTTAGAATCCACTTTAGAGACAACTCTAAAGGCGATACGCACAGGGAAATTAGCTTTTATGGTACCCGTTATGATATTTACTGTAGGTCTTTGTGTAGCGATAATCAAGTGAATTCCTACTGCCCTAGCAAGCTGTGCCAAACGCGTAAGTGGAAGTTCTATTTCTTTTCCAGCAGTAAGAATAAGATCCGCAAACTCATCAACTACAAGGACGATATAAGGCAAGAACTGGTGGCCAAGTTCAGGGTTAAGCTTTCTACTCTTAAAGAGGGTATTGTATTCTTTAATACTGCGTACCCCTGCCTCTTTCAATAGGCTATAGCGGTTATCCATTTCAATACACAGTGAATTCAAAGTATAGATAACTCTACGAGTATCGATTAATATGGGATCTTCCTCATCAGGTAATTTTGCAAGAAAGTGTTTTTCTAGTTTTTCATAGATCGAAAGCTCCACCTTTTTAGGATCCACCATTACAAACTTTAGTTCTGATGGATGCTTACTGTACAATAAGGAAAGTAAGATACAATTAATAGCTACAGACTTTCCCATCCCTGTAGCACCTGCTAACAATAAATGGGGCATCTTAGTGAGATCAGCAACATGGATACCATTGCTTATACTTGTGCCTAAGGCGATGGGCAGCTCCATTTTTTCCTTTTCAATGCTAAACTTTTTCGAGGATAGTATCGTGCGAAGCGAAACGATTTCTTTGTGTTCATTAGGCACTTCAATACCTACTGTACCTTTTCCTGGCATAGGTGCAATAATCCTTATACCCAATGCAGAAAGACTCATCGCTATATCATCTTCCAATGTTTTTATTTTGCTGATGCGAATACCAGCGGCGGGTTTAATCTCAAATAATGTAAAGGTTGGCCCTACAGTGGCCTTTGGAATCGTTACATCAATATTATAATTTTTAAGCGTGTCACGAATCCTGTTTTTATTGAGATTTATTTCATCTTCTATGATCTCTTGATTACCTACTTCATACTCTTGCAACAATTCCAATGTTGGCATTTTATAACTGCCTAAATCAAGATGAGGATCATAAGATTTAGCAAGTACTGATGCCGCCGTTTTTACTGGCTTTGCACCAGGTTCTGCATCCGCTTCTTCAAGTTGTAACTTGCTTACTTCAGTATCAGACTTATTAGAATTTCCTGAAACATTCTTATGATTACTGGAAGATTGATTAGAACTATCAGATTTTATGTTATCATTGCTATTGGCTTTTTGTATGGTGGTTTTTGTAGGTGCCACATCCTCCTCCTCCCCATCATCTACATCCTCTTCATTAATATATTCATAATAATAACCATCTTCATCATAATAGCCATTTTCATCCTCATAGTATTCATCAGTTTCGGAT
>CAYZQX010000340.1:0-4842 GCA_964480615.1 uncultured Chitinophagales bacterium
TGAATAAGACCGAAACGCAGTGGAGCCTGGAGCAGCCCGGGCCTGTAAGGCATCGCCCAAAAATTTCAAAATTTTGAGTTAAAAATGCAGCCCCTAATTGTTGAGTTCAGTCATTTATAATAAAAAAAAAGCCCGGAAAATATTCCAGGCTAATTGCTATAATTACTTTATTTTTCTATAATCCATCAAGGAGCTTCTTTACAGATTCATAATCCTCTGTTTTTCCTTGACGTGCATATATTTCTTTTAATGCAATAAGGGTATTTTTATCTTTACCATTCAATTTGAGGGCCTTTTCAAAGTAAGGTAATCCTTTAGTAAACAGGTCATTTGATTCTTTTTTTAAGCGATCATAATTTACCTGATCGGATATTGGTAACTCGTTCATAGCCTTCACTTTTTCGACTGCGCCATTGTAATACAATGATCCTAAATTGTAATTGGCATCGAAATAATCTGGCTTAACATTTATAGCTTGTTTATAGCTCTCTTCGGCTTTTGCCATATCTTTTTGAGTCTCATAGATAGTGCCTAGTGCCATGTGAATCGTAGCATTGCTTGGATCCAGTTTCAGTGCAGTTTCCATTTTTTCCTTTGCTAGCTCAGCTTTATTATTTTTTAATAATATATTAATAGATTCAATGATTAATGGCACGCTATCAGGAAACAATTTAGCACCGCTATCCAATATTTCGCTGGCTTTAGTTTCATTGCCTTCGTCCATATATATTCGTGCTAAACTTTGATATACAGATGGGTCATTGAACTTCAACCCTATCAATTTTTCATACCCCGTTTTAGCTTCAGACTTTAATCCAGCAAGATCAGCTGATACAGTACTTGCCTGTATGATTGCTGTATCGATTACAGCCGTTCCGTGCATCTTATTAGATAATTCCGTGATTGCTAAGCACTGACTAAAGCCTTCGTAAGCAGCTTTGTATTCTCCTGCTTTATATTTTTCAAAGCTGCTGGTGTACAACGGATTTTGTATGAGTGTGAGACCATTTGTAATTTCAGATTTGAACTTACCTTTGGTATCTAATTCCATTGCTTTTTGATAGGAATTTACGGTCTCTGATGCAGCATCCTTGCTGTATTGAGGATCTTTTAATCCCGATAATGCGTGGTATATTAATCCGCGATAGTACCAGGTCTTTGCATCAAGACTAGTTTTCTCGTGTTTCGAAGCTAAATCGATTGACTCTTTAGCGTGTAACAAATCGTTCACTTCCTTCCCCTGACTATCCATATAGCTTTGATAGCTTATATAGGCGGATGAAACCTGCGTGCCCTGGCCAATTATTAAAGAGATTGGCATAAAACACATAAAAAATATTAAGAGATTTTTCATATTCAAAGTTACAATTTTATTTTTTGTTAAATAAAACGACCATACTTAGATGAATAATTTTAAGATGGTTTAATTAATTTTTTTCAAGGTTTTGTAATATTAATCTTTTACTTCATCATCGCTCTGATCTCCATTTAGGTCATCAGTAGCTAAATCCGTAGAGTTTGCCTGCTCATTTACACTGGAATCGTCGGCTATTTTGTCAGTATGATCCGAAGGAGTTGGATTTTCATTGTCAGCAATTAGAGCGGTATCCACCTCAGCATCTACAACCTCTACTTCTTCCTCCTTAGGAACTTTGGTAACACTCGCTATCTCATCATCCGTTTGAAGATTGATCAGTCTTACACCTTGTGTATTTCTTCCTTGTAAGCTGATCGAGTGAGTAGGTATGCGTATGGTTATACCTGACTTATTAACGATCATCAGACCGTCAGACTCTTGGACTGATAATAATGCAATTAACTGCCCAGTTTTTTCAGTTACTTTAAGCGTTAGTACACCACGTCCGCCGCGATTAGTCACACGATACTCCTCAAGATCGGAACGCTTGCCATAACCTTTTTCTGATACGATCATCACAGAGTGGGTACTCTTTTGCTCTTGCGATAAAGTAACCATTCCTACAACTTCATCACCTGACTCGGCAATATCAATTCCATATACCCCTGCAGCCGAACGACCCATAGAGCGCACTTTTGATTCAGGGAAACGGATCGTCTTACCTGACCTTACAGCCATCAATATTTCCGATGTGCCATCAGTGATACTTACACTTAATAACTTATCATCTTCCTTAAAGGAGAGTGCAGTAATTCCATTGTTTCTAGGCCTGCTAAAGTCGCGTACTGGTGTCTTCTTAATCACTCCTTGCTTGGTACAGAACACAATATAATGAGAGTCTAGGAAAGCCTCATCATTGAGCTTTTCGATATTGGCAAATGCAACAACTTTATCCTCCTGGCCTAACTGTATCAGATTTTGTATCGGACGACCTTTTGATGTTTTAGCACCTTCAGGAATCTGATATACTTTTTGCCAATAGCATTTTCCTAGTTCGGTAAATATTAGGATATAATTGTGATTATTAGCTACAAACACTTGTTCTATAAAATCTTCTTCACGAGTCGCACCACCTTTAGCACCACGTCCTCCCCTCGCCTGTTCTCTAAATTCTGTTAGTGAGGTACGCTTAATATATCCAAGATGACTAACTGTAACAACTACTTTTTCATTTTCTATAATATCTTCAAGTGAAATTTCGCTCTCGTCGAATGTGATTTCAGTCCTTCGTTTATCGCCGAATAACTGTTTTAATTCAAGCAGTTCTTCTTTGATAATATCCATACGCATAGTTTCGTTTTCTAGGATGGCCTTGTATTTAGCAATCATTGCCATCACTTCGTCATACTCAGCCCTAATCTTATCGCGCTCAAGACCCGTTAATCGCTGTAATCTCATTTCCAATATGGCTTTCGATTGTATCTCGCTGAGCCCAAAATTGCTCATAAGACCATCCTTGGCGATATCAGGTGTTGCCGATGCCCTAATCAATGCTATGACCTCATCGAGGTGATCAAGAGCGATTAATAACCCTTCTAATATGTGGGCACGCTCCTCTGCTTTGCGAAGATCAAATTTTGTCCTTCTGACGACTATTTCGTGACGGAATTCAACAAAATATTTGATCAGATCTTTTAATGGTAGTAAGCGTGGTCGGCCATTTACCAAGCACACATTGTTAATACCAAAGGAAGTTTGTATAGGCGTATAAGCATAGAGCTTATTGAGTACTACCTGTGCATTGGCATCTTTCTTAAGGTCTATCGCTATGCGCATTCCATTGCGGTCAGACTCATCACGCACATCGGCTATGCCCTCAATTTTTTTCTCGTGCATAAGATCTGCAATCTTCTTTACCAGCATGGCCTTATTGACTTGATAAGGAATCTCCTGTATCACAATTCTAAGTCGACCGCCTTGCTCTTCGATCTCTGACTTACCCCTAACGATCAGCCTTCCACGACCTGTCTCATAAGCTTCTTTTACCCCACCTATTCCAAATATAGTACCGCCAGTTGGGAAATCAGGTGCTTTGATGTATTGCATTAATTCAGGTACGGTAATCTCGCGGTTATCAATATAAGCTATGATACCATCTACAACCTCGCTTAGATTATGAGGCATCATATTAGTGGCCATACCTACTGCAATCCCCGAACTGCCATTCACTAACAAATTGGGGACTTTACTTGGCAATACCGTTGGCTCCTCTAATGAATCGTCAAAGTTCAAGCGGAAATCAACCGTTTCTTTATCGATATCATCAAGTATGGAGTCTGCTATACGCTTGAGCCTTACCTCTGTATAACGCATCGCCGCAGGACTATCACCATCAACTGACCCAAAGTTTCCCTGTCCATCAATTAATGGATAACGCATGCTCCACTCTTGTGCCATACGAACCATTGCATCATAGACTGATGTATCACCATGCGGGTGATACTTACCCAATACTTCCCCTACTATCCTCGCTGATTTTTTGTGCGACTTATTATATCCCACACCTAAATCATTCATCCCAAATAGCACCCTTCTATGTACTGGCTTAAGACCATCTCTTACATCTGGCAATGCTCTTGCAACAATTACAGACATGGCATAGTCTATATACGCACCCTTCATTTCATCCTCTATATTCACCGGGATTATCTTCTCTAAGGACAGGTCTGGGATTATATCTTGATTATCTTCCAATTAATTTGATTTTTAGCCCACAAAGATACAAAACAGAACTGGCAAATCATAGTAATATCGAAAAAAAAAACTTGTTTAGCAATCTATTAATTTTAGCAAGTAGTACTTTGTATTTTATTCATATATAGTTGATTATCATATATTTATAAATTAATACTAGCAAGATCATATTGGACAAAAATATTTCAATCCAAATAAAACTTATTAAGAAGCACCTCAAATTAATTAATACGAAGACCAACTATCCTTTTTGAATGAAATAAAATCAATAAAAAAAAACATAATACCCCTAAATATCAACTCTAACAATTCATTTTCCAATCAAAAAAAGTACTAATTTTTGCTACTACTTGACATAAATAGAGCCCCATAATATGGCTATGAGCAAATATGTTTTCTACACTTAATTAGACCTATTCCAGCTAGTTTGCGAACAGTGCTGTATTAGGCTCATATAGTACCCCACGCATAGAATTTTGTAACCTAATAATTAGATTGCACCATGTCTAATAATCCTCTTAAGCCAGCATATAATAACTGATTAAATTTCATTCTGGGCGATGCCTGCGGCCCGGGCTATACAGGGCTACGCTGACGCTACGGTACTGGACTGGCGGGCTTTCGGCATCATTGAATCGAAACAATTGAAAGCCCGCCAGTCTAGTACAAACCCTTCCTATCCCTATCGCTGGCTGCGCGATTTACGATTGGCTATCGCGATTTATGATTAA
>CAYZQX010000341.1:0-4808 GCA_964480615.1 uncultured Chitinophagales bacterium
CTTTGGCTGTATGAACATAAGACCGAAGCGATAGCGTAGCCTGTAATAGCCCGACTCCATTGTGGAGGTTGCAAACATTCACAATGGGGATTCGCCCAAGAATTGATTTTTCTTGTATTTATGATTAGCATCAATGCACAAATAAGGATAATGAATAAATTACACGATCCATTCATACAGGGACATTCGCTTGCTTCATATTCATAAAGTCTTTTTGTTACTGCCTTAGATCTCGTGTATGCTTAATCCTGAACTGCCCATCCTAAACAAGTCATAATATCGTGCTGCTTCTAATGTGTCGAAGCTATGGCACAATTGATCTTAGTTCATAAAAATTTTATTGTGGGTCACAGGTTATGAGTACAGGCCCATTGACTGGATTAATACGAACATATACGCCGCCATCGAAACTCACCGCATAATTCGTAAAGCCACTGGAGGGGTCTGTAGCGCGTTGATCAGGACGAAAATAATCCGTTGAAAGAAACTGTGCACCACTGCTAAATGCAGCATCCCGTCTTGTATAGTCATTCGTTCTAGCTTCTTCGGTATCGGCATCGGTGCGCGACCGAACGATGTTCCCTTGCGCTACAGCCGACTGAATGTCAGCTTCATTTCCTAGTGGGTTATCAGCCTGTATAAATGCAGCCTCGGGATCTTCCGGATCACTGAATATAAAGATCATGCGCCCTTGTAAATGCGGGTGTCCAGCAAGGTATAGATCATATACGGAGTTAGAAGTATTGAGTACTAAAAAAATTTGACCACGCATTTCTTCCACTAATGGCCAGCCTCGTGCTGCTAATGCTGTCTTAAGATCTGGATGACTACCTCTAATCTCGTCAGGTATCGTGAGCTGTGGATGATCAGTCCCAAATACTTCTACAATCTCCATTTCCAAGGAATCAAGTGCACCACTGGTAAAAGGCAATGCACTGGAAAAAGTAAAATTAGGAAACATAGAACCTACAACCTCACCAGCAGTTTCGGTCTTTAACTCAATCATTATAAATACGGGCAAATGCATGGGATTAAGTGCTGACCAAGATTTAATTTCAGACAGCGCATCTTTAAGGGTTATATTGGTGGTATTGTAATCAAAATCGGGCAAGTGTATTATTTTATAGCCTGGCTCATCCAATTCAGGCACTTGCGAAGCCACATCCTCACTGAGAAACTGTAAGCCATAATAATTGCTAAAACGCCCTCCTTCAGGATCGTGATACACATCTAATTCCAATGTTCTCAGTCCATGTATGGCAAGCTGCTCTGTAAGTGATGGATGTTCATAGTCGATGTAGTTAGGATTAAACTCAGGCGGTATGAGGGGTAATACCGAATTTAGAAAATCATAGAGTTCGGGATTCATTCGCTTGTGGTAGCTATTATGCGTCCCTAAGTATTGCAGTTGATTGATAGGAATTTTATTGATCTCTTCTTGGCAAGCTGTTAGCGTTTTTTCGACCACCTCCTCCCTGCAACCACTTACAAGAATTGATATGCAAGCGATTAAAATCGCGCTAGTAGGTGACCACCTCCTAAAGACTCGATCAATGGATATTAAGTAGTGAAACATATTGCAGAAATTACCTGATAAATGTAATTATTACCATTCAAACTGCAAAGCAGAATAGCGCAATTATTGAGTTATTAGCACATATTATTCAAATTATTGACTTTAGGTCAAGAAAATGGAGGTCAACTAATAGTGTATTAGTAATCACAGAGACTAGAAATGTAGTAATAATACTTAGATGAGCAAAAATTATGCGGTATTAGAATCATCCTCCAAGTGCAATATATGAAGTATGCGATGGATAATAGGTGCAAAAAATACAGCTGTAATACTCAAAAAAGCAATGCCACTATACATTGCATAAAAAGAAGAAAATAACTTTGCGCCTGTGGTCTCCATCTCAATTACTGGACCCATACCAGTCAATATCATACAAGACATATAAAAACAGTCCACCCAGGATGCAATTCCAAAATAATGATAACCTATGGTCCCTAATAGAACGGATACAAAGATCAATGAAAATGCAAATAAGCTATATTTTAAAACCCTTATAATAAATATAGGGAAAGGGATAATTCTACTCCTCCGATTTTCTAATTTCATAAAGGGAATTTTAGTACAATGAATATTAAACTGATCCTTCAAAAAGTCCAGCTGCTTACGATCATTTTTAGTTTAAAAAAAACAATTAAGAATCAAGCTCTAGCCATTATAAAAGTGGTTAGTCTTATTTACATCATAATACGCTACACAAAAATAATAAATAGAAACCGATAAAGCCTATGAGCTATAAACGATATTAGTAAAGCTCATCTGTTATAAATCAATCAATCATACTCAAATTGATGCGCTTGCGATCATAATCTACCTCTAATACAGTAACTTGAACTTGCTGCTGTAGGCTTACAATCTCATTGGGATTAGCCACATATTTGCTGGCCAGTTTTGATAGGTGCACTAATCCGTCTTGATGGACGCCAATATCCACAAAGCAACCGAAGGCTGTAACATTCGTAACAACACCAGGCAATCTCATACCCGTTTTTAAATCGTGTATGCTATGCACATTGGCAAATTCTTGTTGGCTAAGTGTTTCTCTTGGATCGCGGCCAGGTTTCTCCAGCTCATGGAGTATATCCACTAAGGTGGGCATTCCTACATTAGGTGTAATGTATTTTTGAAGATCTATTTTTTTGCGTGCTTGTGGATCAGCCATTAAGGTAGGAATATCAGTATGCACATCCTTAGCCATGCGCTCTACAATACCATAAGATTCAGGATGTACAGCACTGTTATCCAAGGGATGTTGTGCACCAGCGATGCGCAGAAATGCTGCTGACTGCTCAAATGCTTTATTGCCAAGTCGCGGCACCTCCATTAATTGTTTCCGGCTTGTAAACCCACCTATTTTTTGACGATGAGCGATGATGTTTTGAGCGATGGTAGATGAGAGGCCTGCTACATAACTCAATAGATATTTACTTGCAGTATTGAGCTCTACACCTACTTTATTGACACAAGAGATCACCACGTTATCTAAATTAGTCCTTAGCAATTTTTGATCCACATCGTGTTGATACTGCCCCACTCCAATTGTTTTAGGATCGAGTTTGACTAACTCAGCTAGTGGATCGAGTAACCTACGCCCTATGGAAATAGCTCCTCTTACCGTGATATCTTTATGAGGAAATTCTTCGCGTCCCACTTCAGAGGCTGAATATATGGATGCGCCTTGCTCACTGACCATATAGATAGCTACATCATTCAATCTTAGCCCTTTTATAAATTCATAAGTCTCTCTGCCAGCTGTTCCATTGCCTATTCCAATGGCCTTGATCGCATACTTTTTCATTGCATTATGTATAAGTTGCTCGGCTTCTTGCTTGCGCTCGAATGGGTATATGACCGCATCTTCTTGGAGCTCCCCCTTCTCGCTGAGCACCACCAGTTTAGCCCCTGTCCTAAAACCTGGATCAATGGCAATAATAGGAACTTGTCCTAGATGTGGGGCAAGCAATAATTGAGTGAGATTCGTAGAGAATATTTTTACCGCCGTCAGGTCGGCCCTTTCTTTAGCCACAGCAAAATATTCGTTTTCCAATGCTGGTTTTAACAATCGCTTGTAAGCATCTTGTACACTTAACATGATATGATCATCAATAAGCTTTTTGTCTTTCTTATAACGATTGAATAATATTGACACTCCATTATCTTCTTGTTCGGGCACATCAATGCGAACATTCAATATTCCTTCTGTTGCTCCTCGAAGAATAGCTAATAGCCTATGGGATGGCATCTTATTAAAAGGCTCCTTACAATCGAAATAATCCTTATACTTAACGCCCTCATTTTCTTTGCCTTTTTTCATTTTGGCGTAGATCATTGCGTAGCGATTGTATAAACTGCGCAATCTATTTTTATTCATCAAGTCATCACTAATCCATTCTGCTATAATGTCCCTCGCTCCTTGTAAAGCATCATCCACAGTAGGCACATCGAGGTTAATAAACCTCCTAGCTTCGGAATGAATATTAGTCATTTGACCTCCCAGTATTATTTTGGCTAATGGCTCTAATCCGCGCTCTATAGCCATAGTAGCCCTGGTCTTGCGCTTGGGCTTATAAGGCAAGTATATGTCTTCCAGCTCAGGAACAAATAGTGCTTGATCAAGTTGTTTTTGTAGCTCATTGGTCAGTTTGTTTTGCTCTATTAATGATTTTATGATGCCCTCTCTGCGCTTATCAGCCTCCAAAAATTTATCCATCAAGGATTTTATTTCTCCTATTTGAACTTCATCAAGATTGCCCGTA
The DNA here is from genome assembly GCA_964480615.1 of uncultured Chitinophagales bacterium. GTDB lineage: Bacteria > Bacteroidota > Bacteroidia > Chitinophagales > UBA2359 > CAYZQX01. Next base: position 4,330 of record CAYZQX010000341.1, read on the forward strand.
ACTTCCTTTCTATAACGCGCTATAAATGGTATAGTGCCGCCCCCCTCAAATAGGTGGACAGTGGCCTCTACTTGTTGAATTGTAGTCTGTAATGCATCGGCAATATACTTTAACTGGTTAGACTTCATACTGCAAAATTATCAATATTAATTTATTGAATAGGGTATTCACCTATTTTTGATCCCAATTGTAGGACAAGGCAGTCCTTCCATATGCAATCAATCTTGTGATGTATAATTTTTTATGTATCTCTTTTCAAAGTGTAGTACTTACAATTACCCATAATTGCGAATCATCTTGTACCCATCATTCAATGGGTGAAATGATCGATACTTTCATATCCCTAACAGCCTAAGTAGAATGAATAGCTCAATAGGTAGCATATTGGCTTGCATTGTCCTGCATCATTGGTTTGGCATTAAGGATGAAAGAAATTCCCTAGGCTGGGGCTAGATTCGAATGATCTCGCTGCTAAAAAG
>CAYZQX010000342.1:0-4796 GCA_964480615.1 uncultured Chitinophagales bacterium
TTAATGACTACTATTTTACCCTATAGTTGGGACAATCTATTTATTATTTGATTGTAAATATCTTCGGTGTGCCTTCATTTAGTATTTCATCACTTGTAAGATAGCTTGTATTTTCCATTTTGAAGAGATTGTGTTTTTTTTGGTTAAAGGTATGTTATAATTAAGGCCCGATTTTTTTGATGATTATAATAAAAAATGGTTAGATTTTAAAGATTAAGATGTAGTGTAAACCCTTTACCAGAGCGACTTTCATCAATAAAATTTTATTATTCTAACCATTTTCTCACCAAAATAATTGAACAATTGTTCAATCAATTACTAAACACTTGTTCAATGAACAAACGTTCAATAATCAATTAAACAATTATCCTTCAACAAAAACATTCAACCTAAACAATTCAATCTAAATTTAATAAACATTTTCATACCAATATTCATCGGTATTATCTTTAACCACTCTTTTTAAATTAGGTGGTTGATTGACAATCCGATAACCGGTATTCTTTTTCTTTACAATATATTTTTCCCAATATTCACTTAATGATGGTATTACTAACCACCAATGAATAAACATTAAATATGTTGCAAACCAGGCATCGTTTTGATAAATTGTTATAAAGGAGTTGCTTATAGTATTTGATTAAATAGACATTCATTTACATAGGTAGAATGTAACACCTTGATAGAAGTTGTACAGCTTATATTATAATCGAAGGATACGACACTTAGCTGTATTCATTACTTTCAACTTTCGGTTTACTTGTAACTCAAGTTTTTATCCACATATCTTTAACTACTTTGTAGTAGATATAACCAAATTACTCCCCTCTGTACTCAGTTGTAATCATAGGGTGAGTCTGCCATTAGATAGGTTACATTTAAGTAACTTCATTACCTTTTTGGTTAGTACACTTTTTGATTACAACTGCTCACCCTTTGGAAGTGAGTTGTGGTGCATTAATTTTGGATAGTACTAACTACCCTTCCACCTGTCAATTCAGGTTCCTGAAAAAATTATAAGTTTTTCTGTTCACAAGAAAACTTATCAAAATTCGGAGTCTGATATGTATCAGGTTTTATCCTTTATAACACAATACTCAATATTAGAATCTCATCCTAGTTTCTAGCTAGAGATTTGCAACCGATAATATTACCGGATCCATCTCTTACTAGTTCATTAGGTACTACCAAATCAGTACGATTTGGGTTAGCACTAAGAACTAATCTAGAAACTATTAACAGAACACCATCTTGGGATTCAGGTAAATCCTGAGTTTCACCAAACTGGGTTTCTGTTATAGAAATCCCATTAACCACATCTACTTGTTTAGTAGATTGTGATAATCTTGGGATGACCTCACCTTTAGGTAGAGAAATCATCAAGTTATTATCACTATCCAAAAGCTGAATAGGATGTGGTGTACAATTAATAAAATTCATTTTAGTGAATTTATAATTGTTAAAAAATAAGGAACCTCAGTTGTTCCTTTCCACTAACAAATTACGTTTGTTATTCGAGCATTAATGCATATTCCACTATAACAAGGATTGCGACACGGTTGTAGTTTACCGTTAAAAAGGAGAAGGTAGCATTAATGCATATTCCACTATAACAAGGATTGCGACTCAGTTATTAAAATTGAGAACGGTGAAGGTATTTCGGGCATTAATGCATATTCCACTATAACAAGGATTGCGACCAATCAATGATTGTATGTCCTTGACTGTTTGCCTTAGGCATTAATGCATATTCCACTATAACAAGGATTGCGACAAGCGTCTGCTTTGCCTCTTGATCTTTCGTTGTGGGAGCATTAATGCATATTCCACTATAACAAGGATTGCGACGATCGCAAATTGTCCCTGTTTGGTATGCGATAGATAGCATGCATTAATGCATATTCCACTATAACAAGGATTGCGACTCTATAAGCCATTCGGCGATCTGATTAGTGATGGCGATTGCATTAATGCATATTCCACTATAACAAGGATTGCGACCTCACTTATTGGTAATTTATGAAGCAAGACAATATCGCATTAATGCATATTCCACTATAACAAGGATTGCGACTTATTTCTAGTTTGTATTTCTTTAATTTCCGATGCTGGCATTAATGCATATTCCACTATAACAAGGATTGCGACTCACCCGTTTTGTCCTCCCAAATAAAACACCTGGGGCATTAATGCATATTCCACTATAACAAGGATTGCGACACAATTCTTTCATAGCAGTTTCTATATGAAGTTTTGCATTAATGCATATTCCACTATAACAAGGATTGCGACGAAACCAATTTATTTTTACTGTCCAGTTTGGCTTCCGGCATTAATGCATATTCCACTATAACAAGGATTGCGACCTAAGAGGAAAGTTTTTATTTGATTCAATTACAGGCTCGCATTAATGCATATTCCACTATAACAAGGATTGCGACTTTCAACTGCTATATCATTATTAATTGTTTCAAATTCTGCATTAATGCATATTCCACTATAACAAGGATTGCGACCTATCTGTTGTAGTTAGACTTACGTTTAAAAAGGGAGGCATTAATGCATATTCCACTATAACAAGGATTGCGACCTGAGTAATAGGTGTCTTTAATTCCTTTTTCTTAGTATGCATTAATGCATATTCCACTATAACAAGGATTGCGACCAACAAAGAATAATTTGTCTGAATATTCTTTAGTATAGCATTAATGCATATTCCACTATAACAAGGATTGCGACGTTAGTGAGAGTAATATAAACATTTCCCTTACTCGTGCATTAATGCATATTCCACTATAACAAGGATTGCGACTAGCCTTTTCAAGATTGTCCGTGTCTTGATAGGCTTCCGCATTAATGCATATTCCACTATAACAAGGATTGCGACTATCCATCTTCTCGTCGTGAGATAGGCAAGACATCCAGCATTAATGCATATTCCACTATAACAAGGATTGCGACTAATAATTGATTTTTGTTTTGTTAAAAATTGACTGCCAGCATTAATGCATATTCCACTATAACAAGGATTGCGACATTTTTGTGAAATAGCGAATGAATAGCCGTGCTTCCGCATTAATGCATATTCCACTATAACAAGGATTGCGACTGGATTGGTTTTGTTATAGTGCGTATAACTGCAGTTATGCATTAATGCATATTCCACTATAACAAGGATTGCGACTCGAACTCGCATTTAGCATTGAATATTTTTATTTCGCATTAATGCATATTCCACTATAACAAGGATTGCGACTTTATCGTTTATTGGTTTAAAGAAAATAGTTTCTGGCATTAATGCATATTCCACTATAACAAGGATTGCGATGTTGATTTTGTTTCTATGTTATTTTGTTTTGTGGCAGCATTAATGCATATTCCACTATAACAAGGATTGCGACTCATTTAAAATTAATTTTCTGTGGTTAAAGATATTTGCATTAATGCATATTCCACTATAACAAGGATTGCGACCCAATTAAACAAAGTACAACGTAATAAAGTAACGTCAGCATTAATGCATATTCCACTATAACAAGGATTGCGACAAACGGGCTTCTGGACACTTTATATTCTCCCCTGATAGCATTAATGCATATTCCACTATAACAAGGATTGCGACAGTTATTATCAGTATCTAGTAACTGGATAGGATGTGGGCATTAATGCATATTCCACTATAACAAGGATTGCGACTCTACAATCTTTTTAATTTCCAAGATTCTTTGACGATTGGTTTTCATGCATTAATGCATATTCCACTATAACAAGGATTGCGACATTGCCTGCAATGTATCTAAGTGCATTATCACCTTAGGCATTAATGCATATTCCACTATAACAAGGATTGCGACTAGCTCCCCTCTGTCCATAAATGTCAACGCTGGACGGGCATTAATGCATATTCCACTATAACAAGGATTGCGACTTAGTTTTATCGAATCGGTTGTCCCACTGGTTACCGGGCATTAATGCATATTCCACTATAACAAGGATTGCGACTTTTGGATAGTACTAACTATCCTTTTATATCATCCAAAGCATTAATGCATATTCCACTATAACAAGGATTGCGACACCTTGCCTGCATTATCTTTCTCTAACGGTACGCTCGCATTAATGCATATTCCACTATAACAAGGATTGCGACCTCGGTCATATACACTATGCGCTCAGTTAGTGTCTGGCATTAATGCATATTCCACTATAACAAGGATTGCGACAATCCCTGTCCGTCGCAACTGCGTACAAAATTGAACGCATTAATGCATATTCCACTATAACAAGGATTGCGACAGCCTCTAACCTCAATGCAATGTTCAGTAGGTCAACAGCATTAATGCATATTCCACTATAACAAGGATTGCGACACCAGTAATACGTTTTTCGTCAATGGCGAATTTTAATCCGGCATTAATGCATATTCCACTATAACAAGGATTGCGACGCTGATGAAAAGTTAGCAGGATTCAGCTTTTTAGGCGCATTAATGCATATTCCACTATAACAAGGATTGCGACCCTACAATTTGAAAGGATATACCAGGAAGGTTACCCTTGCATTAATGCATATTCCACTATAACAAGGATTGCGACACATACAGGCGTGCGCCATTCATCTTATACAGCCACGGGCATTAATGCATATTCCACTATAACAAGGATTGCGACTGTACTCAAATATTTCTAAAAGTGCTTGTTGTGCCGCATTAATGCATATTCCACTATAACAAGGATTGCGACTGAGTAATAGGTGTCTTTAATTCCTTTTTCTTAGTATGCATTAATGCATATTCC
>CAYZQX010000343.1:0-4795 GCA_964480615.1 uncultured Chitinophagales bacterium
TTTTTAAAGGCCATCAGAATCTTCGCAAGCTCGATTTGCTGACGCTCCGGTACAGTGCTGGCAGGTTATAAATATTTTTGATTCCTACTAGCGATATGAACCTGCCAGCACTGTACAAACCCTTTCAATCCCTATCGTTGGCTGCGCGATTAATGATTTACGATTCACGAATTTCGATCCTGAATTTAGTTGTAGTAACTGCATAAATTCAATTGTGCAATGATTGCTTGATCAATAACTCATAAAGACCTTAATTGGTATGGTTTTAAATATTATGGCACACTATACTTTGCATATAAAACTGCCATTAACTGCAAAATAGTTTGCACCTCATATACATAAAGCCAAATGGTTAAGACTGCAATTCCCCTACGACCATAAGTATATTACACAGTAAATTGAAAAGTGTTTATTTCTGGTTGGATTGTAAAGCTGTATTCGCGATAGGGATCGAAATGATACCCCGCAACGAGGTACGAGTGAGGAGTATAAATGAAGAGCCCGGGCCTGTAAGGCATCGCCTAAAATTTCATAATTCTGATTTATTGGGCAAACCTTAGATTGTTCGTTATTAATATTAAACTTCAAAGCAGTCATTGTACCGCGTTGTTATTGGTAATAGGGTATCCATAATGAGGGTTTATGGTTATTATTTTGTCATTTTTTATGGGTTGATTGCTCGACATCGCACAATATTTCTAATTTTGCGGCATTAATAGGTGGTATGTCAATAGAGCTTTTCAATGTCAGTAAAATATATGGGTCACAAAAAGCGGTGGATGAAATTTCTTTTGCCGTTCCTAATGGCCAAATAGTGGGATTTCTAGGGCCTAATGGTGCTGGCAAGAGTACGACTATGAAAATGATTACTAGCTTCCTAAAGCCCTCTAATGGCCTCATAAAGGTATGTGATATAGCTGTGGACGATGAGCCTGAGTTGGTAAAGCGAAAGATTGGCTATTTGCCTGAAAATAACCCGCTCTACCTCGATATGTATATACGCGAATACTTGTATTACAGCGCGCAGATATATGGATTGAAGGACTATAAAGCAAAGGCCGAAGAGGTCATAGAACTTACTGGACTAACTCCTGAAAGGCATAAAAAGATAGGGCAGTTGAGTAAGGGATATAGACAGCGGGTGGGGCTGGCTCAAGCCATACAGCATAATCCCGAAGTACTGATCCTCGATGAACCTACCACAGGATTAGATCCCAACCAAATTATTGAGATTAGAGAGTTGATTAAGCAAATGGGCGCTTCTAAGACCGTATTGCTCAGCACACATATATTGCAAGAGGTAGTGGCTATATGTGATCGAATTATCATCATTAATAGAGGAAAAATTGTGGCTGATGCAATGACCACTGATATTAATAAATTGATAAGCGTGCGCAATAAATACGTTGCCACTTTTGACAAGCCTATACAAGTAAAAAATCTGGCACAAGCACTGGGCAATGTGGTTGTCGATTCTTTAGCTAATCAGCAATACCAAATACAGAGCAATGATGATCGAGACCTCAGAGCAGCCATATTTAATTACGCGGTCACAAATCAATTGACCTTGCTTTCATTGCAAGAAGAGCGGGATAGTCTTGAAGATATTTTTAGAACCATCACCACACAACAAACACAAAACTAATGTGGACAATTTTTTTAAAGGAAATTAGTTTCTTTTTTAGCAGCATTATGGGTTACCTCACCATTGGTATCTTTTTATTAATGATGGGCTTATTCTTATGGGTATTTCCCGATACGAGCTTGCTCAATTATGAGGCAGCCTCATTAGAGTCTTTCTTTACACTTGCGCCATGGATATTTATGTTTTTAATACCTGCTATCACTATGCGATCATTCGCAGATGAAAAACGTGCAGGCACCATTGAGTTATTGCTCACCAAACCACTTACTGAATGGCAAATAGTAGGTGGCAAATTTCTCGGTTCTTATGGTTTGTTTTTATTAGCCATATTGCCTACATTTATCTATTACATATCCATCTATATGCTCGGTGCACCCAAAGGCAATATCGATATGGGAGCTACGAATGGATCTTATATCGGATTAATATTGTTAGGTGCTGTATTCACAGCTATAGGTGTTTTTACATCATCCATTACGAATAATCAAATCGTCGCATTTATTACAGGGGTGTTTTTTTGTTTTATGTTTTTTATCGCATTTCAATACCTCAGTTTTATTCCCGCATTTATAGGGAAATGGGATTATTTTATACAGCAGTTTGGTATTGATGCACATTATACTTCTATCAGTCGAGGTGTGGTCGATACCCGTGATTTATTGTACTTTATCAGTTTAGTATTTGTTTTCTTATTGTTTACTAAAACAGTGTTAGATGCCCGAAAATGGTCCTAAAATAAAAATGGCTGACTCAGCAAAATCTTCAGCAAAGCGTAGCGCAATAATCTACTTACTTGCAGTACTGGCACTTGTAATCATTGTGAATTATGCAGGGCAATATGTATTTAAGCGCTTCGACCTTACTAAGGAAGGCAGGTTCTCCCTAACTAAGCCTACCAAAGAATTTTTCACAGGTCTCGATGATGTCGTATTTGTAAAGGTATATCTTGAAGGGGAGTTTCCTGCTGGATTCAAACGGCTCCGCAATGCCACTGAAGATATGCTTATAGAGCTCAAATCTTATGCTGGTGCTAATCTACAATATGAGTTCATCGATCCACTTGCGGATATAGATGAAGCCGAGAAAAAAGAAATTTCCACTAGTCTAATAAAGAAAGGGTTAATCCCTCGAAGATTAATAGAGAACGAAGGTGAATACAAAGAAAAAATGTTTTTCCCCGGCGCCATCGTTTCCTATCAGGGTAGGGAACTGCCGGTGATCTTGTTAGAAGAGCAACTTAATAAAGGGCCACAAGAAACCATTAATAATTCGATCGCTTTGCTAGAATATAAACTCGCAAATGCTGTTCAAAAATTAAAAAAACCCAATCGCCAAAGAGTTGTTTTCTTAGAAGGACACGGTGAACTTACAGAAGCGGAAGTGGAGGATTTTGCTGCTACGATTCAACCCTTTTGCGAATTACATAGATACAACCTCAAGAATAATCTAATCATACCTTCTAAATATGATGTAGCTGTAATTGCTAAGCCGCGATTGCCATTTGAAGAGAAAGAAAAATTTAAGATTGATCAGTATATTATGAATGGCGGCAAGGTTATATGGTTAGTCGATCAACTCAATGCTGATATGGATAGCCTTATGAATAATACAGGCACTTATATTACTACTGACTATGGCCTCAACCTAGATGACCAGCTGTTTAAGTATGGCGTGCGACTCAATTACAATCTCATACAAGATCTGCAGTCAAATGTAATACCTCTTGCAGTAGGTCAGGATCAAGCTGGCAATGCTACACAACTCAAAAATTTTCCTTGGTTTTATTATCCAGTTATTAGCAATACCAATCAAAATCATCCTATAACTAAAAATATAAATCTTATACAAACGAAATTTGTAAGTTCCATGGATACCATTAGGGTTAAAGGAATAACTAAAACGCCCTTGCTCACCACCTCTCAATATACCAAGCTAATGGGTAATCCTGTGCGCCTCGATCTACAAATGGTTAGGGAGCAACCAGTGAAGGAGCAATATGTAAAACACAATGAGGTTATTGCAGTAGCTTTAGAAGGTGTTTTTGAATCCAACTTTAAAGGTAGGCTTGCATTTTCCACTATGAAAATGATCGATAGCCTTGAAGAAGTTTCTTATAAAGAAGTGAGCAAGCCCAATAAGATGATCGTTATTAGCGATGGAGACATCATTAAGAATGAATGGGATAAAAAATCTGATCGTCCCTATCCATTGGGTTATTATAAATATACCAATGAAACTTTTGCTAATAAAGATTTTCTTATTAACTGTATTGAATGGCTAATGGACGACTCGGGGATTATAGAAGCTAGGTCTAAGGAATTAACACTAAGACTGCTCGATACACAAAAGATTGCTAAGGAGAAAACATTTTGGCAGGTGGTCAATATTGTATTGCCTATGATCTTGCTGGGTATATGTGGCATATTGTTCATCACTTATCGCAAAAGAAAATATACTAAATAGTTTGATGTTGTATTCGTGTGGAATAGGGAATACTGAAATTGAAAGCCAAACATAAAAAATTATGAAAAGAATTATCTATCTAATATTGGCCTTTGTTATATTGCTCATGATTTATTTTTTTGTAAAAAATAAAAGTCTAAGTTTTAAAGCTGGAGTCGATGCATTTGCAATTGAGGATACTACTTCTGTTAGCGCGGTGAGTATTAAGTCTAATGATGGCGAGACTGTATCAATAAAACGTGGCCCTGGTGGGTGGACACTGAATGATACACTAGTAGCAAGAAAAGATATGATACACAACTTAATGAAAGCATTAAATAAGTTGACTATATCCTATCCTGTGCCTAAGGGAATGTATAATGAAGTGTTTAAGGATTTGAATACTGGAGCTAAGGAAGTCAATGTATGGCAAGGCAGTGACAAGCCCTCTAAAACAATTCTGATTGGCCGAATTACTAATAACTATGAAGGCAATTATGCCTATATTAAAGGTAGCGATATCCCTTATGTAATTACTATGAAAGGGTTTGAAGGTCATATCGATGCACAGTTTGTGTCCAGCGCATCAAATTGGCGATCGCATTTGATTTTTGATTATAAACAAGAGGATATAGCAAGTGTACAGATCGATTATACTAATAATCCTGAACAATCCTTTCTCCTTATTAATAAAGCCCAAGATATAAC
>CAYZQX010000344.1:0-4776 GCA_964480615.1 uncultured Chitinophagales bacterium
TGGAGCCTTCACAGAGATCTGTGTACACGGTAGCCTCCTATCCCTATCGCTTTTTTCACGATTCAAGATTTTCGATTACCGATTTATGATACTGAATTTTATTGCAGTAACTTAACTAAGTCTAGTGTCCATTATCCAGTTTCCAGGGTCTTGTTCAAGCGAATTACGATTCACGATTTTGGATTTAGGATCCTAATGTTGGTTGCAAAAACTGGACTAAGTCAAGTGTCCAGCGTCTATAAAAACGATTACCGATTTAGGATTTACGAAACTGAATTTTAGTGAAACAACTGTAAAAAGTCTAGTGTCCAGCGTCTATTGTCCAGCGTCTAGTTTTAGCGATAGGGATCGCAGTGGATATCCTTTTAGGAGGCTAATAGAATGAGCGCATCCTTAGTATTCATACCCTTATTAGTCGGGTGTCGAACAATTGTAATATGTAATTTCTATGCCTCCTAAAAGATAGGAACGGAGAGCCCGGGCCGGAGGCATCGCCCATAATTATAAGATACGAAATGTACAGTTGAGCGATGCTCTTTAGCATCTTACATCCTAAAAACACAATGAATATCTAATCACTATTCCCCAAAAAACTGGATATTAGGCTAGCCCTTTCCTTATTTATAAAACCAATTAGTGTGTTTTAAAGAAATATTGCGAAATTTGCGACCCAATACATAAAAGAATAACTTATGGGAAGAGCATTTGAATATAGAAAGGCCGCCAAGATGAAAAGATGGGGGGCGATGGCTAAAAACTTTACACGTGCTGGCCGAGAGATCGCCATTGCGGTTAAGGCTGGTGGCCCTAATCCTGAAACTAATAATAAATTGCGTATCGCTGTACAAAATGCCAAGGGCTTCTCAATGCCTAAGGATAGGATAGAAGCAGCCATTAAGCGCGCCAGCTCAAGAGAGGAAAAGGACTATCAAGAGGTGAGCTATGAAGGCTATGGCCCATTTGGCGTGGCTATATTCGTAGAATGTGCTACTGATAATCCGACACGTACCGTCGCTAATGTACGCCATTATTTTACTAAAATGGGGGGCTCTTTAGGAACCTCTGGTTCACTGGAATTTATCTTCGAGCGCAAAGCGGTATTCAAGCTCAAGTTTGAAAATCAGGATACTGATGAAATGGAGCTTGACCTCATTGATGCTGGTCTCGACAAATTAGTGGTGGAAGAAGATGAAATACTCATATACACCGCATTTGCCGATTTCGGAACGATGCAAAAAGCCTTAGAAGATCGCAACATCGAAGTTATCAGCACCAACTTTGAGCGCCTACCCACATCAACTAAAGCATTAGATGATGCACAGGCTGAAACTGTGTTTAAGCTCATTGATCTTATGGAAGAAGATGATGATGTGATGAATGTATATCACAATGTGGACTAGAAACATTGTTTATCAATGGTCAATAAAACGATTACATTGTGTTTATTTTCTCCACTTATCCATATATGCCTAATAACAAGTCTTGTTTTCTAACTGCTTGAAAGTATTAGCGTATAAGTTTTGAAATAATTAATATTATCAATATTGTGCCGCACATAATAACCTTTTTATAGGTGTATGTTGCGGCATTTTCATTGTAGGCTAGCTCTACAACTAATAAAGATTTTATTAGCAAGGGCTATAAGTCATTTTGTGTGAAAATTTTATGCAGTTAAAGATGTGTATAGATGCAAATTAGTCAATTCCCAATTCCTTAGCAAACCAGTGCGCTTCATACTCACCACATTGGGGTTTTATTGCCGACCAATCTCGTATATCCAAGTTAATCTTTATTACCCCTGCTGTGGGTACATTGTCAAACACTTTATTGCAAAGCAACTCGCACAATTCCCCTGTAATCGGTTGATGACCAAAGAGCCCTACGGATTGACAACTACTAGGCAGATCGACTAGGCTTTTCAGCACTTTTTTTGCACTGGTAAAGTACAAGTCAGGTTTAATGTCAATATAGGATTGTGGACTATGCAATTTTACAAAAAAAAGGATGGCAGTATCTCTAGCTCTTTGTGCAGGGCTAGTCCACATAACATCCATCGTCATCCGATTGGTTAGCAGGATGTCGGCAATTGCCTTGGCGCGGATGATGCCTCTTGATCTTAGAGGCCTTTCAATATCAATTAGTTTTTCATCACTCCAGGATGACTTGGCATGACGAACCAAATAGATCGTTTTCATAGTCGTAAAATTATATTACTTAGGCTAATTCTAGCTATTTTTTGTAAACTAAATATGCTAAAAATCACAAAACTACATCTATCGGTTTTGTAGGAATTTCATACCCTTTGAGAAAAGATCCCTGATGGTCGAGAATTATAGCCGATAGCATTTTTCCATGGGAAGCCCCAGTATCAATACAATATGCATGAGCTTCTTCATTGTATCGGATACTCGATTTTGGTGTGTGACCATATACTTGAAGTTTTCCTATATTCTGCAAGCTTGTTCTATTCCACAGTACACCTTTAGGATTCGTTTCACTGTATGGATTCGGATGTTGAGATAGACCTGCATGCGTGACTAATATATGCTCTGTTTCATATTTTAATGGTAGTGAACGATACCAATCAATATCGGTATATGGATTATAATTAGCACGATGGAATTCTAGCAAGGTCTTATGTCCACACTGCGTTAACCAATTGTCATTCCCTGATTGTATAAACTGTATGAGTTCATATTCGTGATTCCCTTTTACAGCGATAGCATTGTATTGAGCCATTAATGACTGGACATGCAAAACCACTTTACTTGAAAAATTTCCTCTATCAATAAGATCCCCTACAAATATCAGTCTTTGTGTATTACAGTTCCAGTAGGATAATAGAGCGATTAAGGTATGGTAACACCCATGTACATCCCCGATTATAAAATGCTGCTCTTGCAATTATTTTCTCATTTTTTTTACTTGCCACAAAAATAAGTTTTTCTTTGACAATCTTATAAGACCTATTATGGCTAACCGAATGAGGAAAAGTTATACGATGTTAGAGCTACGCGCACACCCTCTAAACTCCTAAGAAAAATCTGTGTTTTTCTAGAATTTAAGAAATGTGATTATGGATTTGCAATTCTGAGGCATCTTGTCACAAGAGATCTCTGTCTTGTGTCTAGTATCCATCTTTCAAGTATTCCCTAGTCAGTATTCATAAACGGCAATAGGCCTTTTAATTCTTAATTGTTTTGTTATGAACAAGCTTAACCGATCATACAATATGACCTAAATATATACCTTGGCATACAAAATCGCGGGTATTAAAGGTGGGTATTATGGCTAGAATAGGAGAAAAATGACCAAAAATTCATATTGCGATGACAATCTTATGACATTCTTGACAAATTAATGACAATTAATTTTATATCTATCCTACCTTTGTCCCTGATTAAAAAACACAAAACAAACCATTGAGGGAATATAGAGCTGTTACACTAACTTTTCGCGAAGAAAATCTTAGCACTATAGGCAGTTTGCTAAGCAATCCTGCACATATCTACCCAAGTAATTCAACAGCACATTTTGACAAGTTACTCAAGGCCCTCAATCAGGAAGAAGTTTTTTACCTCATAACTTGCAATCGAATCTTATTTTTGTTTTTTGGCGAAGAGCCACCAAAAAACTGGACTACTTCATTGATCCGCTTTTTCCATTTAAGTATGGATGAGGCGCAAACTAATCAGTGGGCAAGCAAGATGATCGTGTTACAAGGGATAAAGGCCGTGCACCACATATATGAAGTCGCTTGCTCCCTCAACTCATTGGTTATAGGTGAAAGGGAGATACTCGGCCAGTTTAGGACTGCTTACAAATACGGACAGGAAAATGGCATTGTAAAAACACATTTGCGATTGTTATTAGACCACGTAATTAAAACAGCCAAGCAAGTATATACCGATACCTTAATTGCTGATAATCCAGTTTCGGTAGTATCCCTATCCATACAAAAAATAAGACAACTCAATCCTCCAAAAGATAGCCGTATATGGCTGATCGGCGCTGGGCAAACCAATAGTCTTGTAGCGAAATATCTCCAAAAAGAAGGTTTCCTATATGTATCCATATTCAATAGAACCCTGGAAAAAGCAAAGGAAATCGCCTTGCTTTTTGAACAAGGGCAAGCCCATTTGCTATCTGCATTACACGAGATAAGTCCCGATTTCGATATCTTAATTAGTTGCGTGGACACACAGCACGAAATAATTCCTACTAGCTTATTAGAAGGTCAGTGCAATAAAATATTCGTGGATCTCGCAATTCAATCTAACATACCTGTAACCGAAAAATTACAAAAAGAAAATCACCATATCAACATTGATGGGCTGAGGGATCTAGCACACGAAAACATGCAACTGCGCAAGAAAGAAATCGCCAAGGCTAAAACCATCCTCACGAAAAACCAAGAAGAATTTCAGCTTATGTGGAAACAGCGCAAAGTCACCAATGCCATGGCTGAAATACCCTTAAAGATAAAAGACATAAAACACAAGGCCATTGAGAATGTATTTCAAGCGGAGATTGCCTTGATGGATGATCAAAGTCGCCTTACACTCAATAAGGTGCTCGACTATATGGAATCCAAATACATAGCAATACCCATTAGCATTGCCAAAAAAGCTGTAGAGGCTTAATATCAATAATTCAGCAGCGCCTCATTAAGCACTTCCTATCAATATAGTTATATAATCATTTATGGCGATGCCTCCGGTCTGGGCTATACAGGGCTTTCTGATTTTATTAGTTTTTTAAAGGCCATCAGAATCT
>CAYZQX010000345.1:0-4768 GCA_964480615.1 uncultured Chitinophagales bacterium
AATTGGGATTAATATGGACTTAAAGTGTCATTGTATTGTTTTTATTCTGTCATAAGAATGCCATGATCTCTATTGATTACAATCATTCACTTATAGTCCAAATTGAAGCCTTTTGTTCTTAATGTGGCTGTGACAAAAGATTTAATATTGTAATATTGGCAATTTGTGACTACAATTTATGAATTTCTAAATGGTTTTGGGTTTGTTTACTTACAAATTTCAAGGATAATTAAGCTTAGTAAAAACTTAGCTCGTAAAGTTAAATTAATAAATAATAGTAGTACTACTACCCTTGTGTACTGCAACTAATATTCAAATTAAAAAACACTTTATGGATAAGGGTTTCCGTTTTTTTGCTTCTAAAAAAACCTAAATTCATCCCAAAAAGGTAAAAAAACTGTTCTTTATGATAAAATGTCGATTTTATAGATATTAGCTGCAACTTGGGCTAAGTGCTATTATACTAATCTACTAAATTATAGGCAATTGATAACAAGTTTGCTAGGCAGCTAAGAACACAAAGAGATCATTCCCATAATACGATCGCACTATGCTTGCCTACAGGTATAAAAAAGCCCCAAATCAATATTTATGATTTGGGGCAATTGGGGGAATTATTCACTCGTTATAATTGCTTGGCCTTGTTCACTAACGAAATAAATTCTGCTCTATAGCCATCTTTATCATTTGATTGCGCATGAGAAGCGAGTTTTATCACATCCTCTAGTTTATGATCTCGAATATACTTAGAATGAATCATAATCAGTCCAAACATAGCAACCGAAGAGGCAAAACGATGGTCATCTGAAGCATTTGAAAAAGCGAGTACATCATAGGGAATAACTTGGCTTATTTCTTTACTTATCAGTTCATTGGGTTCTTTGTATCTGAATTTAATAGTAGCTAATTCATGCTTGTTCCCTATTTTGTTCACTGGACGCTTTTTGCTGTATTTTAGCGGTGGCGTATTTGCTCCATTTTCTGTGGTCTGGCTTTGCGGGATTATTTCATATAGTATGGTTACGGTATGTCCGCTTCCCATCTCCCCACCATCCTTGGTATCATCCACAAAATCTTCTTCATTGAGCAATCTATTTTCATAACCGATCAGGCGATAGGAATGGACTAATGCTGGATTGAATTCTATTTGTGCCTTTACATCCTTGGCTACCGTGTATATCGTAGCACCAAACTCGCGGATAAGCATCTTCTTAGCTTCGCTAATATTGTCTATATAGGCATAATTTCCATTGCCTTTATCAGCTAATAGCTCTAATCTATCATCCTTATAATTTCCCATACCATATCCTAGACAAGTGAGGAATATTCCCTCCTTTCTTTTTTCTTCTATCATTCTTTGCAATTCATTGGGTTGGGCAATACCTACATTAAAATCGCCATCAGTGGCGAGGATCACGCGATTGTTTCCATCGGCCATAAAATTTTCTTTGGCGGTTTTATAGGCTAGTTCTATGCCAGCGCCACCAGCGGTGCTACCACCAGCTTGAAGGCGATTGATGGCTTCGAGTATTTTATCTTTTTCGGCGGCGGAGGTAGCGGGCAATACCAAGCCAGCACTGCCTGCATATACCACTAGAGAAACTCTATCTTGAGGTCGCAATTGCTGTACCAATAATTTAAGCGATTGCTGCACCAGTGGCAATTTATTTATATTCATCATAGAGCCAGAAACATCAATGAGGAAAACCAGATTTGAAGGGGGTAGGTTTTGGACATCTAATTCTTTAGCAGCTAATGCCACTCTCAAAATTAAACTTTCTGGATTCCAAGGACAATCGCTCAATTCCTAGCTTATGGCGATGGGATTATCCCCTTTAGGATTTGGATAATTGTAGTGAAAATAATTGACTAGTTCTTCAATTCTCAGTGCATCTGCTGGCGGCCTTTGTTGCTGATCTATAAATCGGCGCATATTGCTATAAGCGGCTCGATCTACATCAATACCGAAAGTACTCAGTGGATTGAGGCTTACATCCCTAAACTCATTTTCGGTGATTAGCTTATAAGATTCTGTGGCATAATCATTATCTAATGTTATGGTAGCTACAGGTGTTTTCTTTGCCTCTACAAAAGGAAGCTCTGGAAGCATTTTAGTTGTGACATCTTTCGGATTGGGTTGTGAGGCAGGGGTACCAGTTAATTGATCATCGCAGATTTCAGCCTTCTGAGGTGGTATTGATGCACCACTTCTTACTTTCATCCCTTCTATATATATACTAGTAGATGCTACACTGCAATGTGACAAATTAGTGATAACCTCCTTTGTTTCTATTGAGGAATTAGACGATTGACCTTGTGGACTTAGGGTATAGGCTTTATATTGATTATGATTACTTAGGGAAGGCTGAAGCTTGTTGTTTCCATTTGTTGCAGATGATTTTGTTTTTCTGTTTTCTGAGTTACTACTAATCATATATCCAGTTTGGGCCATATCCCTTGATGCGATAGGTATTTTAATACTTTCAATAATCACTTCATCAAGCTGTGTTTCATTCTCTAACATTACGACATCCACAGTAGTGATACGGCCCTCTACTACGATTACATTTTTCTCCTCATGAGTATTCATGCCCAAGTATTCATACTTGAGATTATAAGAACCCGGTAGCATTGGCTTGATCGAGTAATAGCCATCATAATCTGTTAGAGTGCCTTGCAAGCCTCCATTTATATCACAAGAAATAGTAGCGAATGAAACTCCCTCCCCAGATAAATCCGTCACTCTTCCTGAGATTTCACCATACTGTGCGGACAAAGACAAAATAGATAGCAGGATAACAACAATAGATAATAATAAATTTTTCATAAGCTTGCATTTAAAAATTTTAATAAAAATAGACCAATCACTAAATACAAAATTGGGATTAATATGGACTTAAAGTGTCATTGTATTGTTTTTATTCTGTCATAAAAATGACATGAATTTTAACAGTCCACCTAAGTTTCAAGAACTATATTTTGATTGTAACCATATGTACTTCTTTAGTTAATTTACCACTTCAGTTTTTGCATAACAAAATTATTATCAAATGAAATAGTGTAAAAAAAAGAGCAGAACTCTTTATGGCAAAGGAGTATATGAAATATTTGATGCTCTAGGTGAAGATTTTTTCCTTCTAGATAAATATTCGACTCTACCAGTACTAGTAACAATATCAAGATGATTAATAAAAATTGGACATTCGATTATTTCAACTAAATCAAGATTATCAGATTTTTCTAAAAGCATATCAACTCTTGTTATATTATTCTCTACTACTACTACACTTTTCGCTTCATAACTTATCTTGCCTAAATACTCTGATCTGACTGTATATGAACCAGGCAATATGCCTTTTATAGTATAATAGCCACTACTATCTGTTAATGAACCTAATAAGCACTCCTTTACGTTACAATAAACGCTAGCGTATGGAATTCCTACCCCTGAAGTATCAGTCACTTTTCCTGAGATTTCACCATACTGTGCGGATAAAGACAAAATAGATAGCAGGATAACAACAATAGATAATAATAAATTTTTCATAAGCTTGCATTTAAAAATTTTAATAAAAATAGACCAATCACTAAATACAAAATTGGTATTAACGTGGACTCAAAGTGTCATTGTAGTGTTTTTATTCTGTCATAATAATGAAATAATCTCAATTATTTCAATCAACTGCATTTAATTCAAGTAGAAGAATTTTTGTAATCATACTGGCTCTGACAAAGGTTTTAATATTGTAAAAATGGCGTTTTGTGTACCACAGATTCTAGGTTTATATTTTAATTTTGTTCTAATTAGGAATTGCTAAATAACTCATAATTATACGATTATGGCGATGCCTGCGGCCCGGGCTCTACGCTATACTCCTCGCTACTTACTGAATGAATTAATTTCAATGGCAAGCAAGAATCTGCGCTTGCGCTTGATTTCTAAAGTCGCTGTGGGGTGTCGCTGCGATCCCTATCGCTAAAACAACCAGAAGGAACACTGTGTAAGACACGATATTACATGTTAATGATGCAAGCTTTTTTACTAATACGCAGCAATTCTTGTGCATTCATTTGCACTTTCATATTCTATAATTTTTAGAATAAAAGATTACGAAGTTATTGAGCAAGACATAACTAATATTAAAAAATTAGTGCAAAAAACAGACTAATAGCTTAAATTACCAACCCCCCAACTCAAATCAAAAGCAGAAATAACAAACCCTAATGATTATAATAACCACTCAAGTTTTTTAATCATTTCTTTACAAGAACTTTCCTTAATACCTCATCAATATCCATAAATTGAACTTTAAAAAACAAACATATTAATAAAGCCCTGCTCCATAACTTAAAATTCTAAAACTTTTGGCGGTGCCTTACAGGCCCGGATTACTTGCGACTTTATAATATTTTCTCTTGGCAACTAGAAACTGCGCTAACGCTCGATTTGTACCTCGCTGTGGGCTATACCCGATGATCTCTATCGCGAATACAGCTAAGAGTAACAATAATAAAAGAAAACAATTTGAATTTATAAGCAGCCTTTTGTACGAAATCACAGCAAATTTTGTGCATTACATTTTAACTTACATATACTATAGTCCTTTATTCTAAAAATCTGAGTTGCTGAACAAGTGCTATGTAAAAGAATTTTAGCAAACTACAGTAAAAAAAAGCACGTAAGGAAGTGTAATGATCAAAACAGTACAAAACAAAAAAACCCGTCCAAAATAATTGGAACGGGTTTTTAAAATAAAATCGGCGGCTA
>CAYZQX010000346.1:0-4737 GCA_964480615.1 uncultured Chitinophagales bacterium
ATGTAGGTAAATCAGCGTAAGGTTGCCCAACATAGGGTTTATGTCCTTAGGATAGAAAGGGTTTGTACTGGGCTGGCGGGTTCGTGTTGCTAGTGGATAATCTAATGTCATATAACCTGTCAGCCCAGTACCGGAGCGTCAGCAAATCGAGCTTGCGAAGATTCTGATGGCCTTTAAAAAACTAATAAAATCAGAAAGCCCTGTATAGCCCGGGCCTGTCCTGGAGCTTAGCGGAAGGCAGGCATCGCCCAAATGAAATTTTTAAGGCACTACTAACGAAGTTAGGATACTATGGTATTAAAACTATTGTAATACTTAATCTAGAATGTTCTTTTACTATAGCCAGATATTATTTTTGTAGCATTTTCATTGTTAGAAGTGATAATTATCGCAAGGCAACAATGTACTAGGAGCCGCATAGTTGAAATCGCAATAAAGGGCAATTTCTTTGATGTTGAGGTAATAATTCAAATTGATTGTAGCATACTGAAAAAAAAAACTTATTTTTCGGCATCAAGTATTTATGGCAATATCTTCACTTATACAACGTCGCACGGATTGGCCACCTGTGATCCCTGATATCTATGATTGGCCTATATACAAAATTACGCGTGATCGCAATTCATTTACGGAGGATTGGATCAATTCAGTACGTGAAGTTATCTTGCAACAAAATTCCAAACCTGGTGCATTGCAGGCCGAACTTGCAAAGACGATGTACCTTGAAAAAATACGCTTGACACAAAATCCTTGGAAGACGGATACAAAGGAAGATAAAACTTTTTGGGATAGTATTCGCAAGCGCGTATTAGCTAATGCTGATAAGCCTGCAATCCATCAAATAGACCCTCAGGAATTAGATATTCTCAACGATATAATTACCTATTATGCGGATGAAATAAGGGGAAATTTTAAGCCTCAAGCTTATGGTGTGGCCTCTCAAGTATTGCCACTGCTCTTTCATCGCTTATTGAATACTGCCTCTTCACGAAACTTACAACGTATATGGAATAATCAGTTTAAAATGGATGAACGCATCCGCGTGGTAGGTGCTATTGAACAAATTAGAAATCTAGCTACTAAAGGTACTGTGATCTTATTGCCAACACACTACAGTAATTTAGACAGTATTCTTATAGGTTATATCATTCACGATTTGGGTTTGCCTGCTTTCTTGTATGGAGCGGGATTAAATTTGTTTACCAATCCGGTGTTATCCTATTTTATGGGTAATCTAGGTGCTTACAAAATTGACCGAAGAAAGAAGGGATCCATATACATCGAAACGCTCAAAAGTTATTCACGTCAAGCCTTGCTCAATGGTGGTCATAGTTTGTTTTTTCCTGGCGGTACAAGGTCGCGCAGTGGGGAGTTAGAAAAGCAATTAAAGCTAGGCTTAATAGGTACAGCAATTGATGCTCAGCGAATAGCATTTATGAAAGATGACCCTGCAAGTCCAGCTAATAAAGTTTTTGTAGTTCCACTTGTATTTGGATATCATTTTGTGTTGGAAGCCAGCAGTTTAATAGCTGACTACTTAAAGACTACTGGCAAGGAAAAGTATTTTATTAATCCGCAGGTCTTTCCAGGATTTAATACTACTGCTAAGTTTTTATGGAAATTTTTTAGTGCAAAATCGGAAGTATATATTTCCTTTGGCAAAGCCTTTGATTTATTTGGCAATGAGGTAAATGAACAGGGCGATAGTATTGATAAGCATGGGCGCAGCATTGATCTCAAGCAGTATTTTATGAGTAATGGCGTACTTAGTCATGATGTTCAGCGCGATGCAGAATATACACGTATGCTAGGTGAGTTTGTCACTGAACGTTACTTAATAGAGAATGTGATTTTATCGAGTTATATCGTTTCATTTGTAAGTTTTCAGATGTTGAAAGCACGTTACCCACACCTCGATTTGTATGGGTTATTGAGGCTGCCTGAGGAGGATCGGGTATTGAATTATGATAAGTTTGCTGTCAAGTGTACGGAGCTCAGAGATGAAGTGCTTTGTATGGTGGAAGAGGGTAAGGCCAAGGCAGCGAGCCACTTATATGGAGACATTCACCGGCTTATAAAACACGGTCTGAGCAATATTGGGATATACCATACTCAAAAAGCAGTAGCACAAAATAAGGATGGTGATATTACATCCCAGGATATGAATCTTTTGTATTATTATCAAAACCGATTGGTTGGTTATGGATTGGAAAGATTTTTTGTGTAATTATGGTTTATTGTTAAACTTTGAATTTCAATCAGTGAATAATCAGTTTGACGGAGGTTAGGGAAATTATGATACTGCGGATATTCCTATTTGACATCTATTTGTATTTTTAATAGGATATGATAGTTGTGTAATTTGTTTTTCTAACAATAACATATTTCAGCATAGTTAATTGTTATAGCACCTGAAAAGGAGGAGTCTTTGATAAATGATTCCTTACTTGTATGGTAAAGTACAGGTAAAGTGTATTGGTAATACATTCTGTAATGTGTTGATAATTAATTAATTAAGGTGGAAGTATGGAGTTATTGGTTGGGATCATTGCTTAATGTTATTGTTTAATTTGTATTGGATTTGTAGAGTTTAAGTTATGAGTGAAGTTTAAGTAAAGGTTGAATTGCGTTGTGTCGCTTATCTAATGAAACTGTTTAGGTGGATGCATTTGCCTGGGTTCATTATATTAAATGAAATAAGCATTTCAAATATTATTATTAATGAATAGATGGGTTGCCCGTGGATTATAAAGATAGGTAATGTATAAATTCAGTAAGATGCTATAATACTACACATGCGGTTTGTCACATTGGTTACTGTGGTGTTGTTTTATTATGGAGAATTGGTAAAATTAAACAAAAGAATAAGGGAAAATGGAAAATAAAAGTATTGATTCATTAGTTCCTATTGGTGTTTTAGGAGCTGGAAATTTTGGTACGGTTATTAGCAATTTAATAGCGCATAATCGCCAAGTATATTTATATGCAAGACAAGCAGAGGCGGTAAAAGCGATGGCAGAAACTAGGATGAGTAGTGGTCAGTCCTTACATCCCAATGTAATACCTACAAACGATTTATCCGTTATATGTAAAAAGGCGACTATGCTCTTTCCTGTGATAGCATCTACAGGTTTTGCGGATATTATGGAACGTATGGCACTTATGCTCACACCAGAGCATATAATCGTTCATGGCACCAAAGGATTTGATATAAGCCAAGCGGGAATGGGTGATCTATTACAGCCCAATGAGGTGAATTTAGATTCTATACGTACGATGACTGAAGTTATTAAAGATCTTACAGTTGTAGTAAGGGTAGGAGTGATAAGCGGTCCTAATTTAGCTGCTGAAATAGCTGGTCAAAAACCAGCGGCAACAGTTGTTGCATCCCGATTTGAAGAAGTAAATAACGCAGTAATTAATGTACTTCGTAGCCCTCGATTTCGAGTATATTCAAGCAATGATGTAATCGGGGTAGAGCTTGCTGGAACACTCAAAAATGTATTTGCTCTTGCATCAGGCATGCTCAGTGGCTTGGGATTAGGAGAGAATGCCCGTGCGCTATTGATCACACGTGGCTTACACGAAATGATACAGATCGGAAAGGCTATGGGATCTGAAGCACATTCATTTTTTGGCCTTGCGGGAATAGGTGATCTTATGGCAACTTGTAGCAGTGAGAAAAGCCGCAATTACAAGACTGGTTTTCGACTGTCACAAGGTGATAGTCTTGAAAAAGTCCTCAGTGAAATGGATGATACTGTAGAAGGGGTACTTACTACTAAGATCGCCTATTCGCTCTCTATTAAAGAACAATTAGATACGCCGATCATTAATAGTTTATACGAGATATTATTTCGTCAGCGACCTATTGCAGAGGCTTTGGATAGCTTGATGTTGCACAACCGCACAAAGGATTATGACATATAGCAGATGTAAAAAGTTGATGTTATTAGTTTATTGAGTTGCATATAATAATGTTATGTTAGGATTTCTATATTAATTGCTACAAGGCGATTACTAGGTATGTAATTTTATTTGATTTTATTTTTTGTTAATCATTATTTTACCTTTGAAAGTGAAGGTGTGTGCTATTTGTATTATTGAAAAGCTTAAACAATAAGATGAAGTCATTAAAATTAATAAACTGCTGCTTACTAGATTGGTACAAAGATTGATCTTTCTCTGCTAATAAATTTTATTTATTATGTATTTGATAAACCAATTGGGGAGAAATTCCTCGTCTTTGTGGAGTATTATTTGACCATTCAATACTTCTGCTATCAGTACCATTTTATTAGAATTGTCAAAAAGAAAACTTCTGTCAGATACTTTTATTGCAGCTAAAAGATTTTCTAAAGTTTTAGAGTACCTCTCAATAATTTTATGATCATCAACAGCATGGCCTCCCTTTATTACTCGATTTTTTACCCTTGAAACATTTAGATCAGGATCATCCAAACAAATAAAATACAAATAAACTTTATAAAAATGGCGTTTCGCCTCTACAATTTCTTCGATTTTTGACTGATGGCTCATTACAGTTTCATAAGAAAAACTATGGTTACTTTCTATGAGTTTCCAACGTATGAAAGAGGATATGAGCGAAGCTTCATAGCTATGTGTGTTTCTTGATTTATCAACAAAAATATTCTCTTTAATTTCAATATCTATAATTTGACCGTATCCCCCTAAATTGCTACATATTGACAATGTCTTTACCAAAGTTTACTTTGG
>CAYZQX010000347.1:0-4691 GCA_964480615.1 uncultured Chitinophagales bacterium
ACAATGTTACTTTAGCGGAAGGGGAGAATTATGAGGATGCTGATTTCGGCTTTACAGTTGAGATCCCAATTACGTATGTTGGAATAGATATCGATAAGCATGCTTTAGATGGTGGAGATGAACAAGTGGTAGCCGATGGCGCAACCGCAAATTTTGAAATTGTTGTAACAAACAATGGTACTGAAGATTTGTGTAATGTATCTGTGAGTGACTTACTTGGGATAGCTTGTGAAGCTGACTATATTTCTAACGGAGGAGTATTGCAAGCCGGCATGAGCTGGACATATACTTGTTCAGTACCAAATACTACTGAGTCATATTTGAATAATGCAATTGTTAATGCAATAGGCTGTACCAGTGGTGAACAAGTAAGTGATGATGATCCTTCATTAGTCACCGTTCCTTGCCCTATTGATCCTACCTGTCCTATTTTGCTTGCACAATCACCTGTTGCCATTGTATCTGCTAATAGTACTTGCATTGGCGATATGCTACAAGGCGGCTCAATTCTTCCACCAGTAGGCAGTTGTCCGATCGGTTCTACTTTGCAATATTCTACTGATGGTGTAAGTTGGTCAACAGTATTGCCTATATATGATCAAGATGGACCTTCCCAGTCTATTTTTACGCGCTGTAATTGTGATAGCAATAGTTTAATATCAAGTCCTGCTAATGTAGTCGTTACACAACCAGGGGCTTGTACTGTATGTACACCGGGGTCAGGAACATGGGGACATTAATCAATTTTATAAGATTAATATATTATTAAATTTAATTAAATTGATTATGAAGAATATAAAAGTTTATAACCAAATATTATTGATTGCACTGAGTTTTGTTTTCTTTGCTAGGTTGCCTATGCTGGGACAAGGGTGCAATTCAATACCAATACCTACAGGGTTAGAATGGGTCAATACAGAAAGCAATATTAGTTATAATACCACTTATATATTAACTGATCTTGATGGCGTTATTGTCTCTGTTTCTAACACAGCAACAGCCTTCAATGCAGCTCCTGGGAGTAGTTTTGGAAGTGGTACTTATAATATTATAGGAATGCAATACAATACGGATGATCCACCTATACCTACTGCAGTGATTGGCAGTACATTGTCCGCTATAGGATCAATTTCTGGTTGTTTTCAGTTGAGTGAAGGAATTAGCTACAATTGTAATAACGTGATCTGTTATAATAATTCACTGTTGTTTCAATATTCGATTCTTGGAGCGGACTTAAGTGCTGGTAGAACCCTCACTTTGTTTTTGACGGATGGACTAGGAAATATATTAGCCACATCGGGAAGTCCAGCTGACTTTACCAATGAAATTCATACTGCTTATGAGTCTGGTGTATCGGAGTTTTATATTTATTATCTTAATACTTTGGCTAGTGAAATATCTCCTGCGGCTATTAGTAGTTCAACTCAGATTAATGAATTATTTTCGATGCCTGCGCCTTGCAGAAATCCAGACTTTGAAGAAGATTTCATACATGTAATCTTGTCTAACGGACAATCGCCAGTTACTAGCTTTTCCTATGAATCGCATTATTGTAATAACGATTCAAATCCTTTGCCAATAACAGAACTAGGATTCAATGATACAGGAGTATTTAGCTCTTCTATGGGCTTAATGATCGATCCCCAAACAGGTCTTATTGATCTTGCTAATAGCCTGCCAGGAACTTATAATATTGTTTATAATGTAGAACAAAATGATTGCACCCCTGCTGCTCAATCCAACTTTTTAGTTGTCATTGAGGATTGTTGTATTCCTCCCGTTGGAAATGCAGGAATTGACCAAATGTATTGTATAGGTGATCAAGTGCAACTTGGTGGTGCTCCTACTCTGGTTGTAGGATCGGAGCCGATCACATATCATTGGTCTCCTGCAATTGATTTGACTTGCAATGATTGTCCTAATCCAATAACATACACACAAATAAGTCGTACCTATACACTTACCGTTACCAATCAATGTGGAAGTTCCATCGACCAAGTAGAGGTAGAAGTACGAAGCGCAACTCCATTTGAATTAGGAGGTCCAATTGAATTATGTACATCTGATTATCCTTATACAATTATTGGACCAAGTGGATATGGTAGTTATATTTGGAGTATAGGGCAAAACCAACTAGGGCAATCAAAGGATTTAGTAGTTTATGGACCAGCGAATTATCAACTAGTGGCTTATGATAACAATGGATGTGAGTTTACAGACTATATTGAAATTATGCCGTCTGTAAATTGTATTACACCTTATCTTATCGCAACCAAATCATCTGAAATTCAAGATAGTAATAATGATGGGTTATTAAATCAGGGAGAGGTAATACATTACAGTATTAATTTGTCAAATAGTGTATCGGCTTCTAGTACGGCTATAAATATATTATTGCATGACTTGCTAGAAGAAGGGTTAACCCTCGTACAAGGAAGTATTGTTGTAGCGGCTGGTCAGCCTGAAGAGGAAGTGGTAACAATTAGTGATGGAAATATCGCTGTTTCCATTGGGGATTTAGCCCCTGGTGAAGAAGCAATTGTATCATTCGATGTAATGGTGGAATATGATTATAATGGCGATGGATTAATATTGAATCAAGCAGTTGTTAGTGCCGACAATCATCCGGATGTGAATACAGATTATCCTGATACAGATGTTCCTGGTGATCCCACTTTCGACCCAATTGTTAACTTGCCTAATTTATCGGTCCAAAAAACTTCCACAGTTATTGATGTAAATGAAAATGGCCAGCTCAATCCCGGTGAGCAAATAATGTATCATATAACCATAACAAATTCTAGTGATGCGTTGGGCGATGCACAAAATATAACTTTAATCGATCAGCTCGCTGATGATCTAAACTATATCAACAATACACTACAATTCTCAAGCGAAGGCACTGGTCAAATCGGTGGAAGTTTTATTAATAATAGTTTACAAGCATCGCTGGGTAACTTAGCTCCAGGCCAATCAGCTTACATTTCTTTTATTGTAATTGTGGACGATCCATATAGTGGGGATGGAATAATTGAAAATCAAGCCATAGTGACCGCCGACCATAATATTACAGAACTTTCTGATGATCCTGAACTAATTGGTGATCATGATCCTACTATAGATCCAGTGGATTTAGACAATGAAAATTGTCCAGATTTTATTGCAACGGTTGATTTCGATTGTAATGAGAGTAAGACACTCTATTATGTGTACATAACTATTATTGGTGAGCCCAACCAACAATATTTATTGACATCTAATCATTTGAATGGTTATAATGGAATTATTTCTAACGCCTATATTGATGGTCCTTTTAGTGTCGAAAATGGTTATAGTTATTCTGTTATTCCTGTTGATAATCCTGATCCTGATTGTGTTAAGAATTTTGAAGTCAGTGCAATTGAATGTCTTGTAACGCCACTTGAATTGATTGATTTTAATGGAGTAGTTAAGGAAAATCATAATAGGCTTTCATGGAGTACTTCGTCTGAATACAATACAAGTTATTTTAAACTTATGAGATCAACTGACGGGCAGTTTTTTGAATCTGTTAATATCCAGCCTGCTGCGGGCAATAGCTTGCAGTTACTAAACTATTTTTATAAAGATTATGATGTTAAGTATGGAGTATATTATTATAGGTTGGATATTGTCGATATTGATGGAAAAATTACTAGTTCACCCATAGTAACCTTAGTCCGTACGGATACTGATTATACCCATTTTAGTGTTTCGCCTATTCCAGCTATTGATGTTGTTAATATAGCTTGGAATGCAATAAGGAAATCCTCACAATCAGTTACTATAACTGATGTGCTAGGTAGGCCAGTGATGCAAAAGTCTTTTGACAGCGCAGCTGGTCTTAAGAACGAACCCATCTCGATTGCTAACCTACCTACGGGAACGTATTTTGTTACATTAAGTATCGATGAAGCGCGATCTACTTTAAAAATCATTAAGCTATAGTCAATATTTCGATCTTAATGAAATGTGAAAAAGGCTACCTACGTGGTAGCCTTTTTTTTTAAAACAATCAATCAACTATTCATTGTATATATGTCAATTTGACTGTGTAAAATAGATTCATTTGTTTTATTAGAGAGTTTATTGGTTTCATTTATGGGTACAATATTATGGCGATGCCTAAAGGCCCGGGCTCTTCGCTTTTACTCCTCACTCGTACCTCGTTGCGGGGTAACGCTGCGATCCCTATCGCAAGCACAATTCCATTGATCCCTTTCAGTTTTGTCAAACAAATTATTTGTTATTGGAATTTAGTTGTTACTATAATATGTATATTCTCTTGTCATTGTTAAGCATACTCATTGTTAGGATTTGAATCTTTTAATGCCATTGTTTTTGCGATTTATTCGTTCCTTAACCCAATAATTATCAAGGAAAGTATGTACTATTTTTTTGAAATTTTTTATCTAGTAAGGGTTACAGAGCTTTTAAAGAACGACTATTTAGATTTATTTTTTTTGGCAATGAGATAGTTAATCCTTACACATACCGAAAGATTATGTTGCCTTTAAATGTAAGCAGCAGATATCGGAACTTGGTTAATATTTTATTTGAAGTTATTTCAATGTCTAGTAGAGGTTAATTTTGGTACTGTTTTAGCGATAGGGATAGTAGGCTACCGTGTACACAGATCTCTGTGAAGGCTCCAACCCTCCATTAAATTATAG
>CAYZQX010000348.1:0-4681 GCA_964480615.1 uncultured Chitinophagales bacterium
GAGTCAGTAAATAAGACTAAACCATTGCGCATCCCTATCGCGAATACAACTTGAAGTAGCACTATGTAATAGACGACATTGCCTTTATTTGATGCAAGCCTTTTTACGGAAACCAATAATATTGTGCGAATATCCATTGCACTAATATTAGCAAAAAAATATTATAAGAATAGATTTCAGAGTTATTTATCAAGCCCTACTTAACTCTGACAAAAAATGATTGTATGGACATATTGAATCATTTGGACGTGACAGTCAATACCATTTCATTTATTCGAATTCAATCAGATTGGATTGGATAAAATTAGATTATGATATTTTACCTTATTGATAAATTTACAAATGGACAACAATTTGAATAATTGACCACAATTGTAGTCTCCTATTGCATTTTATAATAAAGTACTGATAAATCAACTACAATCAATTCAGGAAGAAATTCAGAATCATTATAATAGTTGCTAATGAAATCAATTATCAAATCCATCCTGTTGTTATCAATGCCGATGGCTTACCGAAAAAGCTAACTCGTATCATTTATTCAGCCTTAGTACAATAAATACTCAGAACCTAATGAAGCGAAGATTACTCCGAAAACAGCCTAAATTACTTTTTAGGGTGCTTACAATTCTAAGATCATAAACGGTCGTGCATACCTATCCCATTCATTATATCTTCCATCTTGCTATCTATTCTTGCGAATCGCGTTTTGGACTGCTTTGGTTGAGAAAAATAAATGATATAGCCGCGCTGTCTTCCTGGGGTGAGTTCATAAAATGCTTTTTGGAGTAATGGAAGTTCGATAAACTTTTCTGCTAACTCATCGGGTATAGGTTCTAGATTCTTAACAAAAACAACTTTCTCACCTTTCTTCTCCAGCTCTATCGCTTCACTGATATATGCTTTAATGATAGGTTGTAATTCAAGTATAGATTTTTTATTGATAAATTTTAATGTCCTCACCGACTGCGAGCTTTCACCATGCTTAGTCAATAACTGCTCAGTATCTCTTAACAATGCGCCCTTGAAAAATCCCACACAAGCATAATCCTTAAAAGCACTTATATTTATAACATTTGCATTGTGATAGGTATATACTGGAACACTCCATTTGAGATCTTCTACTAATTCTGTATCGAGTGCTATTGATCGCAGTAATTCCAATTCATCCACCCAAGTTCTAACTTTACAATCAGGAGTGGCATAATACTTACAACGGCCACACCCATCGATTAAATACAAATCAACTTTTGGATTCATACTACTCATATAAGCTTCAAAATTTTTTCGTAAAAATATCCGTTTTTATTTAATCACCATTAGATGCTCTTTCATTCAACGTTAATCACCCCTACCCTATTGGCTTTACATTTCAACTTATTCATAATGATAAAAGTAGAATAAAATCTCCTGTTTACCATAATAAATTGAACACCTTGACTAAGGCTATTGTATCTCATTATGCTCCTTACAATCAACTTGCAATTCAGCCGTAGTCAATGGTTTATTCATAAGATTACAAAAATGCGATTGCCCTATTTCACTGGTCTTATAAAACTGACAAGTCAAGCACATTCTCTGAATGGAGATAATGCCCACATTGTTTAAGTGATGAATGATATTGATCATGCTGGCGAGCAGATTTTCTTTATCCTTTTGATTCATTGCCTCTATGGGCAATTGAATTTGTTGGGCAAATAAGGAAGTGCGTTTGGCCAACCCCTTGCCTTTATTTGTTAAGTATATTTTATAGCTTCTCGTGTCTTGAGGGTCATAGTATTTTTCAATCAACAATTTTTGTTCTAACGCTTTTATCGCATCGCTAATGGTTGCTTTGCTCATATTAAACTCATCGGCTAAGTAACTGACCTTACAGCGATCATCGGGATGATGTAATAAGAAAATAAGGACCTGTACTTGTAATGGACTAAGTACTAATTCCTTGCTCTCATTCCACAGCAATACCCTGAAAGCTTGTGAAACTCTTTCCAATGAGGCAATTATCTTACTCTCAATGTTTGTCTGTTGGTGATTAAGGTCAAAAGCTGATTTGCTCATTTAATTTTATTTTATGCAACATCAATCTAGCAATATTGGCGGCCCTCAATTTAGCCTCTTCTGCAACTGGGCCTTGGAATAATTGATCTACTGTGTAAATGAATAAGGCAAGCCATTCGCTAAACTCTTCATCCGTCATCGGTGCTTGCTTAGACAATGCGATATGCTTGATCATAGGATTGCCTTTATATTCAGAATCCCCTAGTAAAATGTGAGACCAAAAAGCATACATTTTTGGCAAATGGACATCCCAATTAACCATGGCTATATCCTTAAAAATATATCCAAGTTTATTATTCGATTGAACTGAATTATAGAAACTATTAACCATCAATTCAATATCCCCTCGGTTTTCTATATCCTTTCGCTCCTTCACAATCATTCTATTACGTCATTCATTAAATAGCTTACCAAAGCTTTCTTATCTCTTGCTCAATTCAATTTCTGGATATAATAACCAGCCCTATGTTAGACAAAAGACATATTTTTCATATACAAATACCCATCATTAATGATATTACTCGCATTGTGATCCAAATATACAAGAAATCCAGCAGAATCAAAATTTATCTAATCTACTAGTTATCCTAAAACTTGAACATATACCTTTCACTTTAGATAACACTTTACCGAGCTATACTGATCAATAAGAGTATTCAATAAGGGGAAAATGACAGCTATCTAATACAGTACATTCTCTTATAAAAACAGACTTGACAAAAAAATGCCTTACAGATCAAGACTATCCAATCTGTAAGGCATAAAAATTTAACCCTTTAACACATCCGCTATAGACGAACCATAATTAATGTGCAATACATTTCCTGAAGGAGTGATCAATGCTGGCACTGACTTAACACCTATCTTCTCAGCTTGTGGAATTTTAGACTTATCCTTTCCGAGGTGTATTACCTCTACTTTTTCAGCACCTAAAAGGCCAATAACTTCTTGTTCAGCACTCAAACACACAGGGCATCCCGCATGATAAAAAATTGACTTACTCATAATTGATAAGGTTTTAATTATTAGGTGACAATATTGTCATTGCAAATATAGTTAGGATTCCTATCTTTTGCAAATTATGCAGTGATTTTATCCTTTATTTAACAGTCATACTTAAAATTTGCTAAATAAAATTTATAATTCTGCATTCACAACTACCTACATATTGTAATTTAACAAACTAATTATCGCGCTAAATCCACTTTATTGCGGATAATTCAGCTCATCATTATTAGCTATTGGTTCTCATTTCATAATGAGCCAATGCTGTGTTTAACAAAGAGGCTAATGTTGTAGATTTAATTTGCTCTAATGAATGAATAACTACATAACGCGAGACTTTAGCAGTGCCCGCTAGGAGCTTATCTGGATCATTTAATTCCACACCTCTGTTAAAACCCAGCTTAAGTCCTTTTTTTGAAGGAATGATCACACAAATAAGTTCGATATACTTAGGTCCATAGCTATAGGCCACCATTTTAGCTGGAAGATCTAATTGTTCTGTAATAGCAGGTAGTTGATCAATGAGTAAGGCACGAAGATGTCTAGCCAGTAGGGCTATTTCAGGATCGTATAAATCAAAAAAATTATTTATTTCGTCAGGGGTTATCATTGTGTATTGATTCGCTAAGATTGAAATACTATTTGTGAATATTATTATTAAACATTCGCTAGAATAAGCTAGCAATAGGGCTCAATACTATGAGTTTGAGAACCGACACATAAAATGTCATAGCAAATTGAATTTACAAAGATTGAAGATCGAATCTCATCATTATGTCAATTTGCTCATCATTCCCTAGTTTGAATACATGCTTATCGAAAGCTACAAATCCATTTTTTCTATAAAAATTTATTGCTCGGTGATTTTCTTCCCACACGCCCAACCAAACATATCGCGCTTGGTGAGCTCTTGCTATTTCAATTGCCTTGTCATATAACATTTGACCTATGCGCTTGCCCAAATATTCTTTTGAGACATAGATGCGTTCTATTTCTAATCCCTTATTATCCTTTAACTCCGTTTGTGATTCACCAAAATTTATTTTCAGATAGCCGACTACCTCATTATCTATGATTGAAAAATAGAATTCAGAATTGGGATCATCCAATTCGAGTCTAAGTTTTTCAACCGAGAATGCCTCCTCTAAATAAATTACCATATCTTCTGCATTATTGCTTTCTGAAAAAGTTTCATTAAAAGTTTGTTTGCTGATATGTTGCAATATTACTACATCGCTTGCATCAATTTTTCTGATGATTACTGGACTATCTTGCATAATTTATTTTAATAAAATGAATCAATCAAATATCTTGATACGTAATTCGCCTATACCAACCATAAACATTGTATAGTTGAAACTAGAACTGTGCAAAGATAATTTTTTTATGTGTAAATTACCTAAGCGATAAGACTTCTATTAGAAGTAGATAGGGTATGTTTTGTAAAACCTTCTAATACTAGTGACTTACATTATAAATTATTGAAACAGATAAAACGATCAATAAGACTTATACAATAAATGAAAATATGATAATGGCGATGCCTAAAGGCCCGGGCTATAACTTTCGAATCATTTTTTTATAAGGCAAAAAGAATCTGCGCTTTCGCTTGATTTGG
>CAYZQX010000349.1:0-2860 GCA_964480615.1 uncultured Chitinophagales bacterium
ACAGCCATCCCAGCTTAGAATACTAAACCCTTCATATCCCTATCGCGAATACAACTTTAAGGAGTACTGTGTTAGAGACGATATTTCATATTTATGATGCAAGCTTTTTTGCTAAAAAGCAGAAATTATTGTGCATTTCCTTTGCACTTGCATATTCCATAATCGTTTAGTATTAATGATTTCGGAGTTATTTAGCAAGCCCTAGTTAATTGGCAAGCAATAAAGTTTCCAATAAAATGAGTGGAGCAATGCGGAACTAGCTAATAATAT
Organism: uncultured Chitinophagales bacterium; assembly: GCA_964480615.1. Classification (GTDB taxonomy): domain Bacteria; phylum Bacteroidota; class Bacteroidia; order Chitinophagales; family UBA2359; genus CAYZQX01. Next base: position 271 of record CAYZQX010000349.1, read on the forward strand.
CAAGAAGATTCCAGTTAGCAAATAACAATTATTAATGCAGCAAAGCCAAGCCCTATGGCATCGCCATAGTTGCACAGCTTATTTGTTATCAGGCAGTCATTATTAGACCCAATGCTGTATTTGCGATAGGGATCGACGCGGATATCCTTTTAGGAGGCAATCGTGTGTGTAATATCCTTATAGATGTTCAATAATTTATAGCAGGTTAAGTGCTAAAATTTTTATAATTACCTTGCCTCCTAAAAGATAGTAGCATAGAGCCCGGGCCGTAGGCATCGCCATAATCGTTCTAATACGAGTAATTAAGCAAGCCGAACTTAATAAAGATCTATAGCTCTTAAAAAATTAAAAATTCTAGCCTAGCTCCTTACTAAGATCATACATAAATTAATGGCCTTATGAATTAACAATAACATATACAGTGCAGGATACTACCATCAATCGCTCCATTCCTGAATATCTATAAAACATAATGCTTTTATTGTATTGAAAAATAAATCAGTATTTTGGCGACCCTAGCATTTTTTCATTGGTATATACAATTGCACATAGTTTAATAACGGATCATGATGTTTTTCTTTTTAAGGAGGGCCGTCATTACGCACTATTTACAATATTAGGAGCGCATAGTCATACTGTAAATGGATTAGAGGGTGTTCAGTTTTCAGTATTTGCGCCACGAGCTGCTAAGGTAGAGGTAATCGGCGATTTTAATGCTTGGGATGGCCGTGCTTATCCATTATTTTTTCGTTACGATGAGTCAGGAATATGGGAAGGTTTCATACCTGATGTTAAGCTGGGCGCACTTTATAAGTTCCGCATATATTCAGAGCTGGACAATGTAATTCGTGACAAGGCTGATCCATTTGCCAGATGTACACAGATGATGCATGACACAGCCTCGATTGTATGGCAATCAGGTTTTGCCTGGAGCGATAGCAACTGGTTAATGGCTAGGGAAAAATGGAAGGCACTGGAACAGCCAGTTTCCATATACGAGATACACTTAGGAAGCTGGAAAAAAAATGGGTTGGATTCACTGAGTTACAAAGCTTGTGCCACTGAATTGGTAAACTATGTGCGGGATATGGGATTTACTCATGTAGAGTTTTTGCCGCTTACGGAGCATCCTTATTATCCTAGCTGGGGCTATTTACCGACCAGTTATTTCGCACCCACAAGCAGGTATGGCAATCCCGATGAATTGAAGTTTTTAATCGACGCATTTCATTGTGCGGGAATCGGTGTATTAATGGATTGGGTGCCTGCTCATTTTCCTGGAGATGAATTTGCGCTCGCCGATTTCGATGGCAGTTGTGTATATGAGCACCCTGACCCACAAAAGGGATTTCATCCCGACTGGAACAGTCTAATATTTAATTACGAACGCAAAGAGATTCGATCATTCTTAATTTCCAGTGCCTATTTTTGGATACGAAATTATCACTTCGATGGATTGCGGGTCGATGCAGTGACTTCCATAATGTTTCTGAACTACTCAAGAGGAGATGGGCAGTGGACCCCTAATGAGCTGGGTGGCAATGAATATTTTGCAGCTATGGAATTCCTCAAGGAGATGAATCTCTCTATATACAAAGATTTTCCAGGAGTAATGATGATCGCTGAGGAATCATCTGCTTATGAGGGCATTAGCAAGCCGGTATATGAAGGAGGAATGGGCTTTGGGTTTAAGTGGATGATGGGCTGGATGAATGATGTCCTTCGCCATTTTGCAAGAGATCCCATATACCGCAAGTACCACCGAAATGAGATATACTTTTCCTTTCATTATATGCACAATGAGCATTACATATTGCCACTCTCTCACGATGAAGTAGTACATGGCAAAGCAGCTCTGATTTATAAAATGAAAGGTGATGAATGGCAAAAATTTGCTCATCTTCGATTGCTATATGCATTGATGTATGTACACCCAGGTCATAAACTATTATTCATGGGCAATGAGCTTGCGCAAACCGAGGAATGGAATTTTAATACACAGCTCAACTGGGAGCTGCTAAAATATCCCTCCCATACAGGCATGCAAAATCTTATTAAGACACTGAATTATGTATATAAGACCGAGCGGGCATTGTACGCCCACAGTTTTATAAAAGAAGGATGGCAGTGGATAGATTATAGCCATGAGGAATGGGATGTCTTTTGTTTTTTGAGACTGGCAGGCGAAGAGGTTTTACTAGTGGTATGCAATTTTATTCCAGTTGCAATTAAGGAATATAAGGTGGGTGTACCTCCATATAAAGAGTGGACTGAAATCCTCAATACCGACCATAAGGATTTCTGGGGCAGCGGAATGACCCACAAGGGCACTATTAAGGCCGTAGCGCAACCATTACACGATCAGCCATACAACATAACCATTAACATTCCGCCGCTTTCTATGAGCCTATTTAGACCTAAGGGCAAAAAACAAAATACGACTCCCAAGACAAAATAGACCCATAGCATAATTTTGTGGGCAAGCACCCTATTTCTTACCACTCAATTATTAAGCCACACGAATTAATTCCACATAGTCTTGTATCTTTGTCCCTATGGAAGCTAAGAAAAAAGTATTGCATATAAGCAC
>CAYZQX010000349.1:2960-4681 GCA_964480615.1 uncultured Chitinophagales bacterium
AGTCTTGTATCTTTGTCCCTATGGAAGCTAAGAAAAAAGTATTGCATATAAGCACAGAATGTTATCCAGCAGCTAAGGCGGGCGGAATGGGCGATGTTGTAGGTGCGCTACCTGAATATTTCCCACAGGAAGGGTATGAAGCCTCAGTAATAATTCCTCGCTACAATTTACCTTGGTTTAATCAGAGAGAATTTACACTCGTGTATAAAGGCTATTTTTACCTCGGTACGAATCTCGTGGGTTTCAAGATACTAAAGCTCAAAGAAGGAGAATTGTCCTATCCATTTTATTGTATTGATATACCTGGCAAGTTCGATAGGGATAGTATATACCTCGATAAAAATGGTGAGGGCTTCCCCGATGAAGCAAGCAGAAATATTTGCTTCCAGCGCGGCATCGTATTATGGCTCAATCAGATTGCAGATTTTTTTCAGCTCATACACTGCCATGATCATCAGACTGGGCTTATCCCATTTATGATGTACAAGTGCATAGAGTTCGAAAACCTGCGCAATCTCCCTACCTATTTTACCATACACAATGGTTCTTATCAAGGACAAATGTCTTGGCAAGTTCGACCTATGATGCCTGCCTATTATGACAATGATTACGGCTGGCTAGAATGGGACAATCGGATCAACTCAATGGCAGCAGCAATAAAATGTTGCTGGCGATACAGCACAGTATCTAAAGCCTATCTAGCAGAAATTAAAGATCACTTGCCTTCCATCAACAGCCTCTTGCACAGTGAGGCCAGCAAGGGCGTAGGCATACTCAATGGCATCGATGACCAGCTATGGGATCCTGCTACCGATGAGCGACTACACTTTAGATTATTAGCTGATGACTGGGAAGCGTTTAAGCATAACAATAAGCAACACCTATGTGAACAATTAGGACTTAATCCGGAATTGCCACTATTTAGCTTCATAGGACGACTGGTATATCAAAAAGGAGCAGACATAATTCCTGGAGCTATTGAAGCATTGTATGGCAGTGGTCAGGCAGCTAACTTTGTGATACTAGGTTCAGGTACTAAGAAGATAGAGGAATACCTCACCACCTTAGAACATCGCTTTGGTGGCCACGTAAAGGTGATCATTATGTATAATGAAACAGCGGCACACCAAATATATGCCTCCTCTGACTTTCTGCTTATGCCATCCCGATTTGAGCCTTGTGGATTAAATCAGATGTTTGCCATGCGCTATGGCACTATTCCACTAGCACACAATACAGGAGGATTGAGAGATACAGTCAAGGATATCAGCACAGGAGGAGCGGGATTTAGCTTTAATGATTGCAATGCCCATGCACTAGCACTTACCATGATGCGCGCCTTGGTGCTTTACAATGATGATGTTAAACGCAAGGCAATAATTAAGCGCATCGTTGAATCTGATTTTTCTTGGACCACGGCCATCAAACATTATGCAGCTGAATACAAAAAAATGCTTGGCAACTAGATCCTTTCTATAAATTGCAAATAGTAATTGAGATGTACTATTATAGAGATCTTGAATTGCAATTTCAGTATAGGTGATTATGGCGATGCCTGCGGCCCGGGCTATACGGGGCTGCGCTGCGCTCCGGTACTGAGGTGGCGGGCTTTCGGCTTTATTTATTTCAAGCTATTGAAAGCCCGCCACCTCAGTACAAACCCCTCCTATCCCTATCGCTGGCTGCGCGATTTACGATTACCGATATAAGATTTACGATCC
>CAYZQX010000350.1:0-4666 GCA_964480615.1 uncultured Chitinophagales bacterium
AAAGTCCAGTGTCCATTATCCAGTGTCCAGTGTCTTGTTATAGCAACTGCACTAACTCTACTGTCCATTATCTAGTGTCCAGAGTCTGGATAAAGCGATTAACGATTTAGAATTTATGATCCTGAAGTTTTTAAAAGTAAGTAGTCAATATCCTGTGTCCATTATCTAGTGTCCAGCGTCTGGTTAATGCGATTTATGATTAAAGATTTTCGATTTACGAAACTGATTTTTGTGATAGGAACCACATTATGTCTAGGGTCTAGTATCTAGTGTCCAGAGTCTATAAAGGATTCTAATGTTGATGGCAATAAATATTCCAGCTCATAAGACTAATGTTTAGTATCCCATAGTCCTTTAACCTGTATTAAGCACAGATAATCTATTCTCTAAAAAATGATTTAGACCTTACGGAATGCATCCATTAATTCTAAAATAATTGTTAGTTTGTAATTTGTCAATATTGTTTAAGCCTGGGCGCAAAAATTCTTACTACCTTTGTGATGCAATTACAGCAAGGGATGTTTTTATCCTAATGATGTGTGGGTATGATGATTTTACATAGCATACTAAGAATAAAAAAGTGTTGCACGAAAAATAGAATAATATGATAGACAAAAATGTAAAGGTGTTTGGCCCATCGACTATCGGTCTTGCTACATTAATTGGAGGGGGTTTAGTGGCTGGTTATATGATATCGCACAATTTCAAAGCGCTAGGCGATGCGCATAAATCAAAGCAGATGAAACTGCTATGGGGGATATTAACCCTTGTACAAATTATTGCGATTGTGCAGCCTCAGTATTTCTTATTAATGGTCTATCTACCTATCATTTTATTGTATCCTATGCTTGCTAATGCGATTGTACAACGTGATCAGACTAAATTAATTGAAGAGAATTTTGAGGAGAATGAACAATATAGTTTTTTAGAAAGTGCAAAGGTGGTGTTAGTATGCCTTGCAATAGTATTGCCATTATCATTTCTATTGAGATCCTTGGCGATGAGTCTATACTTATCGCTTAACAATTTGCAGTAAAAAAAAAGACCCACTAAATTGAGTGAGTCTTTAATTGATAAATTATATTTTCAGCTTAATGTTTAGCTGGTTTACTTGGAATCTTATCAGACTTTAGTTCTGTATTTGGCTTATTTGGCATTGCTGGTTTAGCTGGTGAATCTTTGAGTTTTTCTTGTTTATCTCCCGTATTAGATACGCCTTTTACTTCAGTAACCAAACTATCACCTGTGTGGTCAGATTTCAATTTCTCTTCGAACTGTTTCATTATTTCCTCTGGTGACTTTCCGAGATTTGAGAGCGAAAATTGCACATCATCAGCTAATTCGTGGTTTGGAAATTTAGCTAAAAATTCCTCGTAGTAAGTCTTTGCCTTATTTAGATCCTTAATTTTATCCTCGTATGTAAAGCCCAGCATAAAGAGACAAGTTGCAGCTTTATCACTGTCTTTATAGTCATTATATACTTTTTGGTAGCAGGCTATAGACTTATCATAATCTTTAAGCGTGGCATACACTTCGCTTTGATTAAATATATAACTCGGTGTTTTTTCATCTTGTGGAAATGCGGTTATGTATTTATCATAGGAAGCGATAAGTGCTTCGGCCTTGGTTTTATCGAAATTGAATGATTTCCCATCTCCGTACAAAACAGATTGATCTTCTTTGATTTGTGATTCAATTTTTGATTTAGATTCCTTACAAGCAGTAAGCAAGAGGATACTAGCAAGCAAGAAAATGGAAATTTTTCCTTTCATAGTTATGTTAATTAGTGACTTAGGATATTGTCTAGCAAAGAGATTCGGCTATACAGTTAATACTAATGACCTGGTTTAGCTACTTGTCTTTCAACTTTTATTTCAGCAGGAACACCTTTTGTCACTGGTAGATTAGCATTTGCCTTTACATTCACCTGATTGTTATTGATAACCTGGGGCTGGTTAGGTGTCACCTTGATTTCACCAGCGGCTGCGCTATTAGCGGCGGCAGGATTAGCTTGTAGCTCTTTTGCACGTTCAGCTTCGCGCATGGCTCTATGTTCTTCTGCTGTGCGAATAGCATCCAAACGAATTACAAAAGTCATTACTTCATCAGGTTTCACATAGGTAGGTACACGCTCACCATATACTTGAGATGCTTTAATTTTGAATAATGCGCTATCCCCTTTTGACATTAAAGTCAATGGCTCCAACAAAGAACCTCTGAATAAATTTTCGGTGATTTTAAAATTCAATGGTTTAGTTCTAGTAAAGGAGTTGAAAACGATAGAATCCTTTGGTGTGCGATATTGCATACTAATATCGACAAATTGATCTTTTTGAGCAGTAGGGCCTTCTACGTCCTTGGCCATAAGGTATTCCAAGCCAGAGGCAGTTTTTTTCCAATTAGCCTCAGATTTACAACCCACAAAACCAAAAATAGTGCAGATTATCAAGCAAATACAAATATGATTTTTTCTCATTTGTTCTTTTTTATGTGCGAAGATAATAAAATTTAATTATTTGTGTGTTTTTACAAAAAAAAATTTACCCTATTTTTAATGAAATTACCGCCTAATATTGGGTAAGAATTTTCTTTTCATTAGAACGCTTAAAGTGGTAAAATTAATAATTTGATTAAGCGCTCTTATGGCTATTCTAAACGAAATAACCCATTCTTCTAATAATAGTTGTTGAGAAGTTTCCAAGGAATTATACAGTATGAATATCCATTATCTAATACACTATGACTAGCATAAACCAGTAGCTCAAACTTTAATTGGACAATCCTATAATAGGGTTGACTCCACTTCTTAATAATACCTTTATTACCGATGTGTTTTATTATTATGTATGATCATTTAATGCTACTTGAACAGGGTATTAAAGCAAAACAGCCAACACAATTAATTCATAAAGCTTAAAGATGAAGAAGGCTTATGCATTTCCGACTATTCGCAATTTTACTAGCTAAATAGACTTGTACTCAATTGTGTGTAGATAGCAATGTTGTATTTGCGATAGGGATACGGAATGGTTTAGTCTTTTTCGCTGACTCCCTTTACAATCGGCCTTAAGGTGAACTATACTTTCTTTCTATTATAGATTATATATAGTTAGTCATAAGAGGGAGGCAGTGGAAAAGACCGGAACGAAGTGCAGCCTGGAGTAGCCCGGGCCTGTAAGGCATCGCCACAATCACAAAATATTAAATTATTAATACCTTTAAAGAGTCAATGTTACCCATTATTGACTGGATTCGCAATGGGATGTAATACTTCTTTAACCTTGAGAATGGTATCGGCTACCGACAAGGTTGATCTACCACCTGATGCGTTAAAATGACCGCCACCTTGAAAGTGTTTTTGACAGAGTTCCTGTACATTGTAACTACCTTTAGATCGAAAACTCAGTTTAACAAGACTGTCTTTAACAGTCAATAAGACTGCGACCTGCACCCAACTAATGAGCAGCGCATAATTCACTAGTCCTTCAGTATCCCCGGGAGAAAAGCCAAGCATCTTGCGATCATCCTCATCTAAATACATAATTGCTGCGTGTTTATCGGGGATCAATTCCATGCGATGATATAAGGTATAACCAAAAAGTTTTAAGCGTATATCACTAAAATTATTGAATAAAGCATTGTTAATTTTATTGGCGTCAATACCTGTGCTTAGCAATTGAGAGGTAATATTAAATACAGAAGGTGTTAGCGCGTGCTTATAACCACCCGTATCGGACACTATACCTGCAAAAAGACAAGTGGCTGAATCAGGATTTAATGACTCGCCAAATCCTAGGTCATTCATAAAAGTATAAATCATTTCAGATGTGCTAGAAGCACTTGTATCGCTAAAAGCATAATCTACAAAATCTACAGGAAATAGATGGTGGTCGATCATAATTTTTATGCCTGGCACCTTAGATAAGCCAAAGCCCATTTCCCCTATCCTATCTGGTGCATTATAATCAAGAATAAAGGCTATTTGAGCCGATTTGAACCACTTGTCACATTCTGATTTATTGTGATAATATACATTAACTTCCTCATCTCCTGGCATAAAATGCAAGAAATCTGGATAATCATTTGGAACAATTATTTTTATGGTATGATTGGCAATTTTCTTTAACCAATGATATAGCCCAAGACTAGACCCTATTGCATCTCCATCAGGATTTTGATGTGCGGTAATTACTATAAGTCTAGGCTCTATTAATAATTCTCTTATTTCGTTTAAACTCATTAGACCGCAAATTTATCTCTAAAAATTAAATATGCAATATTCAAGGTGTTACAAGTTGATTACTGATCGATTCTAGCAAGGAAAAATGCATCACCATTTCTCAGAATTATATCATCAACTAATATATGTCTAAGCCCCTCAGGTAAATTATCTTTGTGATATCCCTCCAGCTTATTATGAAACTCCGAATACAAAAAAGACAATTGTTCACAGGCTATTAATTCATCTTTATTGCGCTTATACTTGCTAAATGGTATTATTTGAATATTTTCAGGAATATTGTACTTAAAATGAAAAAGCAAATAATTATGTAATGCATCACTCACTACAATACATCCTCTAAATCTATCATCTTCTACAATCTTATTAACGCCTAATCCATTTTTATAATACCCATTCTGGCCTTCCTTATATAAACTCATACTA
>CAYZQX010000351.1:0-4660 GCA_964480615.1 uncultured Chitinophagales bacterium
TTGCGTTCCCCTAACCTGATATGCTCCAAATAGTAGGTTCTAAATTTCATGATAATGTTATTTTAAGGCGTTTAATTTAACTGTATCAGATTTGATGTCGGTTCCTAGCCTTTGGATATAAGCTATCAATGCGATTACTTCTCGATCACTAGCAATCTTCAGTTCAGGTTTTTCTTTCATTATCTGATTGGTAATGGTTTCCGCTTGTTTTTTGAGATCTGTGTTTGCTATAGCTTCATAATTGTCTTGATAGGGCACTCCAAGTTTACGCATAGCATGGATTTTTGATTTTGTGGAATTTTCGTCAATTGGATTTTCATACAGCCAAGGGTATGAAGGCATTATTGATTTTTCTACCACATCTGATGGACTTAAGAAGTGTTCAAAGTGCCAGCTATGATTGTACTTGCCACCGATACGTGCGAGGTCAGGTCCAGTTCTTTTACTACCCCATTGGAATGGGTGATCATATACAAACTCACCAGCTTTAGAATATTCTCCATATCTTTTGACCTCGTGTCGGAAGGGCCTAATCATTTGTGAATGGCAATTGTAGCAGCCTTCACGTATATAAATGTCCCTTCCTTGTAATTCTAATGGCGTGTAGGGTTTGACTGCACTGATGGTTGGAATATTTGATTTTATTAGGAAGGTGGGTATTAGTTCAGCGATACCACCTATTCCTACTACAATTAGACTGAGTATTAAAAAGAATATTGGTTTCCTTTCTATTACACTATGCCAGTGAGAATTTGCTGGTCTATTATAAGCTACTGCTAGTGGTGCTGCGCTAGCCTCTTCATTAGTTTCAAAACTTCCTGCATTAGCAGTCTTAGCTAGATTGTAGATCATTAAAAATACACCTATTAAAAATATTCCACCACCTACGGCGCGCATCATATAGTATGGTATCGTAGCCTCCATCATATCAGTGAAGGTGTATTGCAATTGTCCTTCAGGCGTGAATGATGACATCATAAGATAATTGCGCAAGGCTGATACATACATGGGAATAGCATAGAGCATAATGCCTAAAGTACCTATCCAAAAATGTGTATTTGCGAGCTTAGTAGAATATAATTTGGTTTTAAATAATCTAGGGAATAACCAATACATCATGCCAAAAGTTAAGAAGCCATTCCATCCCAAAGCACCTATGTGTACGTGACCCACAGTCCAATCGCTGTAGTGAGAAATCGCATTCACGTTTTTCAATGATAAGAGTGGACCTTCAAATGTAGCCATACCATAACAGGTAACGCCTACTACAAAAAATTTGAGAATTGGATCCTCTCGTACTTTATCCCAAGCGCCTCTTAATGTAAACAAACCATTGAGCATACCACCCCAAGATGGAAGGATAAGCATAATAGAAAATACTGTTCCAAGTGATTGAGCCCAGTCGGGTAGGGCAGTATATAATAGATGGTGGGGTCCTGCCCATATGTATAAGAATATAATGGACCAAAAGTGGACAATACTCAAACGATAAGAATAAATAGGACGATTTGCTGCCTTTGGTACAAAATAATACATTAAGCCTAAGTAAGGTGTTGTGAGAAAGAATGCCACAGCGTTATGCCCATACCACCATTGTACAAGGGCATCCTGTACACCAGCATACCAGCTATAACTTTTAAATAGTGATACGGGTAGTTCAAATGAATTGACAATGTGTAACATCGCAACAGTCACCCATGAGGCGATAAAAAACCATATAGCCACATATAAATGTCGCTCTCTTCTAGTCAATATTGTAGCGAACATATTAATGCCAAAAACGACCCATACGAGGGTGATGGCAATGTCGATAGGCCATTCGAGTTCCGCATACTCTTTTCCGCTTGTATAGCCAAGGGCAAGCGTAATGGCCGCACTCACAATAATAAGCTGCCAGCCCCAGAAATGGAAATACCCCAAGAACCGACTGTACATTGGGGTTTTAAGGAGTCGAGGCAATGAATAATAGATTGCTGTAAATATGCCATTACCTACAAATGCAAAAATTACTGCATTGGTATGCACTGGCCTTAACCTTCCAAAACTTGTATAGGGCAAGCCTAGATTCAGGACCGGAAAAGCCATCTGTAGGGCGATTAGGAATCCTACTGTCATTCCTACTACTCCCCATAAAATCGTGGCGTACGCAAAGAATTTTGCGATCTTATTGTCGTATTCAAATCTTTCTAGTTCCATTTTATTCCTTCTTTTTTCCTTGATTAAATAATATCCTATCGGCGGGTGATGAAGTGTCATCATATTGCCCGTCTTTTACAGTCCATATAAATGCAACCAAAAACAGGACTGCAATGGACAAGCTGACAAATAAAATTATTAATATTACTGACATTTATTTTTACTGCAAAAAAACAAACTATGACCTGATATATACATGACGAATAGCACTACCTCCTATGATTTTGGTCATAATTTTCAAAATTCCTAAATATTATCCTCGTACCAATAAAAGCACAGAATATGATTGTTATCGAACTGATTGGCATTAGGATAGCCGCTACAATAGGATATAATCTGCCCTGTAACGCAAAGTAAAGCCCTATAAAATTATAAATAAAGGCATAGATAAATAATACTACTATCAAGTAGTTTGCTCTTTGCGCTGTCCTCAACAAATTACCTATATGCTTAACCGAATCACCTTTGAGGATGATGTCTGAGGCGGGTGTAAATGAATTTTGACCGTCAGCAATAGCTATTCCCACGTGGCTCTCATGAAAAGCACCAGAATCGTTGAGACCATCGCCTACCATCGCAACTCTTTGCCCTTTGCTTACTGCTTCCTTGATGAATTTGGTTTTCTCTTCGCCTGACAAATTAAATCTCATTTCTGTTTCATTGCCAAGTAAAGTTTTCATCTGTGACTCAAACTGGTTGTTGTCGCCACTGATTATTGACATAGAATAATTATTTTTTAGGGTATGCCACATATTAGTTATACCTGACCTCAATGTTTGTGTTATGGTATAATTGCCGACTATCTCCTCATTAATGGAGAGGTACACCTGTGCATCCTTAGTTTGATTGAGTCCTAGAAATTTTGCTGAACCAGCTTTAATAGTATTTCCTTCGTAGGTGAACTCCAGCCCTAATCCGATAAGCTCTTTGAAAGTGTAATTTTGGAGGGCTTTGGAATCCTTGAGGCTCTGAGTAATGGCCGTAGAATAGGGATGCTTACTCTGTGAAAACATCGTAAAGAGCATATTGCGGTTTAATTCGCTCAGCACCATCCCATTGTAATCCACCTTTAAGCCCTTTATGTTTGTCAATGTGCCTGTCTTGTCGAAAACAATATTTGTAACACCTTGCAATGCCATTAAAACTCGCTCATCTCGAAGGTAAATGCCGTATTTGCGATAGGCATTTAAAAAGTTTCCATATACAAAACTACTTGAGAGTACAAGTACACAAGGACAAGCCACTATGAGTGTTGTGCTAATTACATTCCATACCAGCTGATCTTGTCCTACCCACCACCAATAAAATGCAGCAAACCCAGTAATAATGATAATGAAAAGTGAAAAATTTAATGCAAGCTTATCAATAAAATTATTAAAACTTGCTTTTTCTTCTTGCTTTCGACTGGAAGACCATAATTGTACTAAATAATTTTGCGAAAGTGGTTTGGTGATTCTTACTATTAGTTTGCCATTTATTTGTCGTCCACCAGCAAATATCGTATCTCCAACGCCTAGGGTAACGGGCTCTGACTCGCCTGTAATAAAGCTATAGTCTATATAGGCTTCACCTTCTAACACAATACTTTCTACAGGTATCCATTCATTATTATGTATGATTAAGTTGTCATCTATTGCTAGGGATTCTATAGGGGTAGGAATAATTTTCCCTTCAACTACTTTGTCCATTGCAATTGGAAAAAATGATTTATAAGTGAGATTAAAATATAATTTATTATAGACTTTGTCTTGGATAAAACGGCCTAGTAGCATAAAAAAAATAATGCCAGTAAGACTGTCTAAATATCCCGAACCTGTATTCGTCAATAGCTCATAACAGCTTCTTATAAATGTTATAAAAATTGCAAGTACAAGGGGGACTTCGATGCTCAAATATTTGGCTTTTAAAGCTGTCCAAGCTTTAGTGTAAAACTCCTTTGCTGAATATACGACTACTGGTATGGAAAATAATAAACTTGTAATCCTAAGGGCATAAGAAATATCTTTTTCCCATAAGGGGTTTCCATTTAAGTATTCGGGAAAGCTCATCATCATAATATTGGCAAAGAAAAACCCCGCCACTCCTAATCTAATAATTTTATCCCTGTTTTCAACGTGATTATCTTGTCCTTGTTCCAGCTCCAGTTTGGGTTCGTAGCCTAGTGAAGCAAGAATTATTACTACTTCCTTTAAGGACAAAGCCTGTTCATCGAAAGCGATTAATAAGCGTTTTGCATTAAAGTCAATACGCGCATATTTAATTCCTTTTTGGATATCAGGCAGTTTCTCTAATAAGTATAGGCAGGAACTGCAATGAATTTGTGGTATATAAAATGTTGTATGGCTTATACCATCTTTGCTGAATTCTATGATTTTTTTCTTTATTGTATCATTGTCTAAAAAGTTATAACGCTCAGCTTCTTTTTTCTCAAGTAAATTTATTCCTGGAAAATTATTTATATCAT